>DATHAP010000024.1 GCA_035489715.1 Actinomycetes bacterium | reverse complement strand
CTCGATCCGTCGCGTCATCAGATAGGCGTACGGCGACTCGCCGTACGCCTGCCGGAACTCGCGGCTGAGGTGCCCGGCCGACATGTGCGCGCCGCGGGCGAGCGCCTCGACGTCCAGCGGCTGGGCGTACTCCCGGTCGATGCGGTCCCGCACCCGGCGCAGCCGCGCGAGGTCGCGCAGGTGCTGCGTCTCGGCGGGACTGCTGGTCACAACGGAGATCGTGCACCATGGCGCCCGGGTTGTCGGCGGGTCTGACATGCCCGGCCGAACGCGACGCGGCCCCGATCCCGGAGGATCGGGACCGCAGCACCCGCTCAGGTCAGGGCCGGTTCGGCGTCCACCAGGGATCCCCGGAGCTGCTCGCGCAGTTCGGGCGTGTTCCGGTGGCCGTGCTTGTCCGCCGCGTGGAGCGTGGCGGCGTCGAGGACGTCGTCCGCCTCACCGGCGATGGTGAGAGTGCAGTTGAGGTCGCTCGGCATCTGCCGGCAGTCGATCATCGTGCGAGCCATGTCCGTGCCTCTCGATGCGGCCTGGTGCCCGTCCGGCGCCCGGCGGGGATGAAGGCCCTCAGCGGGCGTAGTTGCTGGCGCCGTACCAATCGACGACGACGGCGGGCTCGTCCCCGACCACCCAGGCGTCGTGCCCCTGGGGCAGGGAGGTGACGTCGCCCGGGCCGGCCTCGAACTCGGTGCCGTCGGCCATCCGGACGTGCACCCGGCCGCTCACGTGGTACTGCATGTGCGGCGCCTCGCACAGGTCGGTGCCGGCGATCGGCTTGACGTCGGTCGACCAGCGCCAGCCCGGCTCGAACGTCAGCCGGCCGATCTCGGCGCCGCCGACCTTGAGGATCTCGGCCTTGCCGTGCGGGAACTCGCGGACCTCGTCGGGCTCCGCATAGCTGCGGTGTTCGGTGTTCTGGGTGGGCATCGGTGTCTCCTCGGGATGGTGGAATTCCCCCGTGGGATGCGGCCGCAGGTGTATGCTTACTTGCACGTAAGTCAGTAGTCAAGGGGCGGAGGGCCCGATGTCCGGACGGATCGACGGCGATGGCTCGGGGACCACGAGTCGGATACTGGACGTGGCCGAACGGATGCTGCAGGTGCGCGGCTACAACGGTTTCAGCTACGGCGACGTCGCCGCCGAACTCGGGATCACCCGGGCCGCGCTGCACTACCACTTCAAGGGCAAGGCCGAGCTCGGCCAGGCGCTGATCGAGCGCTACGCCGAGCGGTTCGGCGCCGCCCTGGCGCACCTGGACGCCACCGCTCCCGACGCAGCGGCCAAGCTGCGCGGGTACGTCGCGCTCTACACCGACGTCCTCAGCGCCGACCGGATGTGCCTGTGCGGGATGCTCGCCGCCGAGCACCGCACCCTTCCCGACCCGCTGCAACAGGCGGTCTGTGCGTTCTTCTCGTCCAACACGACGTGGCTGCGCACGGTCCTCGAGGAGGGCTGCGCCGACGGCAGCCTGCGCTGCCCGGGCACGGCCGAGGACGCCGCGTCGATGGTGCTCGGCGCGCTGGAGGGCGGCATGCTCATCGCCCGCCTGGACGGCGACGTCGCACGCTTCACCGCCGCGACGTCACAGCTGCTCTCCGGCCTCGCGCCGGCTGCCGCTCGGTAGAAGGGGCCGCCGGGTCAGCGAGCCTGCGCCCCGACCAGCGTCCGGCTCCGCGGCACGAAGTCGCCGCGGTGGTCGAGAACGTACTGCTCGGCACCCTCGGGCGTGGCCGCGATCTCGCGCAGCGCCTGGCCGAGCAGCGGGATGTCGGTGATGTAGGTCTGCCGGTTCGCGCTGACCCGCACGGCGCCGGGAAGCCGGTGCCGGTTGCCCGCGCGGACGTCGGCGTGGAACCGGTCGACGTCGGCCTGCGAGAGTCCGAGCAGCCGGCCCATGTACGGGTGGGCGCAGAAGCACCCGCTCCGGGTGCCGATGGCGAACTCGTTGGCCAACCGCGCGGCCAGCAGACCGTGGGGCACACCGTCGAGGTTGAACGCGGCGACCGGAAGCCGGTCGCCGGTCACCGGGCCGAGCCGGTGCAGCCCGGGCACGGAGGCCAATTCTGAGTCGAGCCCGCGGACGAGGCGCTCCTCGTGCGCGAGCACCGAGGACCAGCCGTCGCTGCGGAGCTCGTCGGCGGAAGCGGTCAGGGCGACGACCCCCAGCACGTTCGGCGAGCCGGCGTCGTCGCGGTCGGGGCCGTCGGCCCAGACGACGTCGTCGAACGACACCGCCTGCACCGCCCCGCCACCGACGAGGAAGGGCTCACCGTCGGCCAGCAGCGCCTTCGGTGCCACGAGCGCACCCGAGCCGAAGGGCGCGTACATCTTGTGTCCAGAGAAGGCGATGACGTCGACGCCCAGCGCGGTGATGTCCACGGGGCGGTGCGGCACCAGCTGCGCGCCGTCCACCACGAGGAGAACGCCGCGCTGCCGGCACGCGGCACCTATGGCGCGCAGATCGGGCAACCAGCCGGTGACGTTGGACCCACCGGAAACGGCCAGGACGCGCGGCTTCGGGTACTCGTCGAGGGCCGCCTCGATCGCGGCCACGTCGAAAGTGCCGCGCTCGTCGACCTGCACGGTGCGCAACCGCGCGTGGCGAGCCCAGGGCAGCAGGTTCGCGTGGTGCTCGACCTCGGTCGTGACGACGACGTCGCCCTTGGTCAACCGCAGCCGGTAGGCCAGCAGGTTGATCGCCTCGGTGGTGTTGCGCGGGAACAGCGCGAGGTGGGTGGCCGGGTCGCCCCCGACGAACCGGACGATGATCTCCCGCGCCTCCTCGTAGCGGGCGCTGGTGAGCTGCGACTTGATGCCGGCCCCCCGGTGCACGCTGGCGTACCACGGCAGGAACTCCTGCACGGCGCGCGTGACGGCGACCGACGCCGAACTGGTGGCAGCGGTGTCGAGGTCGACGTACTGGCGGGGCTTTCCGTCCAGCACGGACACCCACAGGTCATCGCCCACGTACGAGCCGGCCGTGAAGGACAGGGACATCTCCATGCCACCCTCATCGACGTCCCGCGTCATAACTTGAGAGGCGGCCTCCCACATCCCCAGGACGGGTTGAGTGACTCAAGTCATTCCGGCCGACGTCCGATGAACAAGGCATGACGCAGCACGACGCCCGGGGCGAGTCCCGACCGCCCCACCGCCGGGGATTCCGGCTGACCTCACGGGTCTTCTGGGACATGGCCATCTACATGGTCGGCCTCGGCCTGACGATGGGACTCATCTTCCCGCCGTTCGTCGTGCTGCTCGGCGTCCCGGAGACGTTCGCCTACCGGCCCGTCTTCCGGGTCGCCTGTCTCATGGCCGGCTTCATGGTGGGCGCGATGAACTACGCCCTCGTGAAGGGCGTGGTCGGCGGGCGCATGCAGGTGCTCGGCGGCCACCTGCGGTCGGCCACCGACTCGATCACCTCGGCGACGAAGTCCGGTGACTGGTCCGAGGCGGTGTTCGAGCGCATCGCCGTCGACTCGCACGACCAGATCGGCGAGGCCGGACGCGCGTTCAACAGCCTGCTGGGCGCCGTCGAGGGTCGTAAGGAGCTGGAGGAGCGGCTGCGCTACCAGGCCTACCACGACGTGCTCACCGGTCTGCCCAACCGCACGTACTTCATGGACAGACTCGCCGAGGCCGAGGCCGCGCGGGAGGAGGACGGCACCCGCTCGGCGGTGCTGTTCCTGGACGTCGACAACCTGAAGTCGGTCAACGACAGCCTGGGCCACGACGGTGGCGACGCCCTCATCAAGCTGATGGCCGAGCGCATGGTGAAGTCCGTCCGCGACACCGACACGGTGGCCCGCCTCTCGGGTGACGAGTTCGCCATCCTGCTCATCGGTCCCGGCAGCGAGCACCAGGCCGAGCGCGTCGCGCTCCGCCTGATCGACTCGCTGCGTGCGCCGACGGCGATCGATGACCACCTGGTCCGCACCGGGTTCAGCATCGGCCTGGCCACCTCGGCCACCTGCGCCGCCAGCGGGATCGGCATGCTGCGTGCCGCCGACATGGCGATGTACGCCGCGAAGACCGGCGGCAAGGGCCGGCTCGAGGTCTTCCAGCCCAGCCACCACACCGCCGTCCTGGAGCGGGAATCCGTCCGCGGAGAACTCTCCGGCGCTCTCGACGGCGAGCAGCTGGAGCTGCACTACCAGCCGATCGTCGACGTCTCGACTGCTCGGATCGTCGGCTTCGAGGCGCTGCTGCGGTGGCGGCACCCGGAGCGTGGCCTGATCTCCCCGCTGGAGTTCATCCCGCTGGCCGAGGAGACCGGCCTCATCGTGCCGATCGGCCGCTGGGTGCTCCAGCAGGCCACCCGGCAGGCCGCCGAGTGGCAGAACCGCTCCCCGCTGGGCCGGCTGCGCATGAGCGTCAACGTCTCGGTGCGCCAGTTCCAGCACCCCGACCTGGTCGGGGACGTGGCCGACGCCCTGTACCAGTCGGGTCTGCGGCCCGAGCTGCTCACCCTGGAGATCACCGAGTCGCTGTTCGCCCAGGACACGGAGGAGACGCTGCGCAAGATCCAGATGCTGAAGGAGCTCGGGGTCCGGCTGGCGCTCGACGACTTCGGCACGGGCTACTCGTCCTTGAGCTACCTGCGGCGGTTCCCGATCGACACGCTGAAGATCGACAAGTCCTTCATCGACGGCGTGACCACCAGCGCCGAGGGCCATGCCGTCGTGGCAGCCATCACGCAGCTGGGCCAGACCCTGCACCTCGAGGTCGTCGCCGAGGGACTCGAGACCGGCCAGCAGGTCGACGCGCTGCGCGAACTGGACTGCCCCCTCGGGCAGGGCTACCACTTCTCCCGGCCTCTGACAGCCGGCGATGCGGTCAAGCTCCTGCTGACCGGTGGACGGCCGACGTCCGAGATGCTCGTCCCTGCCTGAGTCGCCGGAGACGAATCTGCCGCGCCTCCCCCGTCGGGGTGGCGCGGCAGATCGGTGTCTCAACCAGACGTGCACCCGAAGGGATTCGAACCCCTAACCTTCTGATCCGTAGTCAGATGCTCTATCCGTTGAGCTACGGGTGCCGGTGTTCAGTTGTCGTGCGCGGAGGCTCCGGGATTTGAACCCGGGATGGGGATTA
>DATHAP010000023.1 GCA_035489715.1 Actinomycetes bacterium | reverse complement strand
GCTGATGCCCTCCTCGATGTCGCCGTCCGAGGCGATGCACCACACCCGGTGGTCGAAGGGGCTCTCGCCGGGCGCCGCGTCCGGGTCGAGGAGACCGCGCTCCCGGCGGGCGGCCATCGCCATGCCGACCGCGTTGCCGATACCCTGGCCGAGCGGGCCGGTGGTGGTCTCGACGCCGGCGGTGTGGCCGTGCTCGGGGTGCCCGGGGGTCAGCGAGCCCCAGGTCCGCAGCGACCGGAGGTCGTCGAGCTCGAGGCCGTAGCCGGACAGGTAGAGCTGGATGTAGAGCGTCAGGCTGGAGTGGCCGGCCGACAGGACGAACCGGTCACGACCGGGCCAGCCCGGGTCGGTCGGGTCGTGGCGCAGGTAGCGCTGGAAGAGCAGGTACGCCGCCGGGGCCAGGCTCATGGCCGTCCCAGGGTGCCCGTTGCCCACCTTCTGCACGGCGTCCATCGCGAGGACACGCACCGTGTCGACGGCCTTCTGGTCCAGCTCGGACCACTCGAGCTTCTGCTGGGGGCTCACGGGCGTCAGGGCTCCTTCGACGAGTGGCTCGGCAGACCTGGTGGGGCTCAGGCGTGCTCGAGGACGGGCTCCAGGCAGTGCGCGACCTGATCTGCCCGGAGCGTACTCACGGCGGGCCGGTCGCGCCCTCCCCGTTCCGGGCGGGCGGATACAGTGGGGCTGCCCCGGATCACCCCTCCGAAACGGCCGCCCGCGGACCTTCGGGGACATCGCCTGGCACAACGGAACGAGGTAGCGCGTGACGGCTCTCGACGGACGCGTCGTGGTGCCCGTCGGGCGTCCGCCCGCAGACCGTCCGCCGCGCACCGCACGGCAGGTCGTGGGTGGGCTGGTCGCCCTCACCAAGCCCCGGATCATCGAGCTGTTGCTCGTCACGACCGTGCCGACGATGCTGCTGGCCGAGGGCGGCGTCCCCGCGCTGTGGCTGGTCGCCGCCACGTTGATCGGGGGCAGCCTCGCGGCGGGCAGCGCCAACACACTGAACTGCTACCTGGACCGCGACATCGACCAGGTGATGCACCGCACCGAGCGCCGGCCGCTGGCCACCGGGTTGATCAGCCCGGGCGAGGCGCTGGCGTCCGGTGGCGTGCTCGGTGTCCTCGCGGTGGCCTGGCTGTGGGTCACGACCGGCTGGCTGCCCGCGCTGCTCGCGCTGGCCGCGATCGCTTTCTACGTCGGGGTCTACACCCTGGCCCTCAAGCGGCGCACCCCGCAGAACATCGTGTGGGGCGGGGCGGCCGGCTGCATGCCGGTGCTCATCGGCTGGTCGGCGGTGACGGGGTCGCTCGCCTGGACGCCGGTGGTGCTCTTCGCCGTCATCTTCTTCTGGACGCCGCCGCACTACTGGCCGCTGTCGCTGCGCTTCCGCGACGACTACGCCGCGGCCGGCGTGCCGATGCTGCCGGTCGTCGCCGACGCGGTGACCGTCGCCCGCCAGGTCGTCGCCTACAGCTGGGTGATGGTGGCCGTGTCCCTGCTGCTGTGGCCGGTGGCCGGCACCTCCGCCGTCTACGGCGTCGCCGCGCTGGTGCTGGGCGCGGGCTTCCTGCGTGAGGCGCACGTCCTGCTGGGGCGGGCCCGCGGCGGTACGTCCGTGGAGGCGGCCGCGATGCGACTCTTCCACGGGTCGATCACATACCTGACCCTGCTGTTCGTCGCAGTCGGCATCGACCCGCTGCTGCCCTTCTGAGCCGGTCCTCGGCGGGGGCCGTCAGACGTTGTTGGCCACCCGCGGATCGGCCTCCGGGCGCAGCCAGGTCACGATCCACCGCATCTCGGCCGGCTGGCCGACCTGGGTGCAGCCCTCGGTCGGCGCCCACTCCTGCCCTTGCCGGCTGGTGTGGTAGAAGATCCCGCTGCCCTTCCCCTGGACCGCGTAGGGGCCGGGGTCGCCCCGGAACCGGGCGTTGTTGTAGTTCACCCAGAACCCGTAGCGCATCGCCGGCCGGTTGCCGTCGGTGCGACCGGGCTCCTCGATCCACACGTTGTAGAGGCGGCCGGAGTAGTTGGTCACCGACGACGTCGGCAGCCGCCGTCGCCACGGCATCAGGCCGGGGTTCGTCGTGGTGGTCGAGAACGTCGTCTTGATCCGGTAGACCCCGGTGGGGCTGCGATCGTCGTTCTGCCGCTTGGCGCCCGGGGCGGCGAACCCACGCGGGCCGACGGTCGAGCGGAAGACGGCCACCCGGCCGTCCTCGAGCCGGGCCAGCGCCCAGCCGTCGCCGACCTTCTGCCACGCCTGCGTCTTGGTGCAGTAGACCTGGTCGCACCACCGGTGGGTGCGCACCGTGCGCACGACCTGCGTGGTGGTCGCCGGCACCCGATCCGCGAAGGCCGGCTGGCCCGTGGCGGCAGACGCGGCGGGAGCGGTCACTGCCGTCAGGGTCACCGCGACGGTGGCAAGGGTCGCGGCGAGCGCCGCTGCAAGGGGGCGACGGGTCATGGGGGCGCTCCGGGACATGGGTCGATGGTCTCCGAGGGTCATCGGGAGGTCGAGGAGGCTGGTGAAGCGTTTTCTCGTGTCGGTCAGCCGGCGGGGGGCCCGAGCCGCATGGTCACCTCGCCGCCCCCACCTGGGGCGCGGGCGATGGTGAGCTCGCCGCCCGAGGCGCCGGCTGTCCGGCGGGCGATGTCCAGGCCCAGACCGGTCGAGCCGGCCCGGCTCTCGCCGCGGCGTAAGACCTCCGGGTCGGCGAAGCCCGGTCCCTCGTCGCTGACCACCACGACCCCGCCGCCGCCGGCCAGCGGCCGCAGCCGGACCGCCAGCCCCACCCCCTCCGGGGTGTGGGCGACGACGTTGCCGAGCAGCGCGTCCAGCGCCGCCTCGAGATCAGCCGGGCTGACCCGCACCGGGCAGGCCTGATCGGGGAGGTCCAGCCGGACCGCGCGGCCCTCCTCCTCGGCGAGCGGGGTCCAGAAGGCGACCCGCTCGGCCACCACCGCCCGGGCGTCGGCCCGGGCGTCCACGCCCTCGCGGACCGGCCGGCGGGCCTCGCGGATCAGCCGGTCCACCTCACGAGTGAGCTCCTCGACCGAGCCGGTGAGTCGGTCCCGCTCCGGCCCCTCGGGCAGGGACTCCACCTCCAGCCGGAGCGCGGTGACCGGCGTGCGCAGCCGGTGCGACAGGTCGGCGACGGACTCCCGCTCGCCGGCCAGCAGCTCGCGGATCCGCCCGGCGAGCAGGTTGATCGCTGCCCCCACCTCGCGCACCTCCTCCGGGCCGTCCGGCTCCACCCGCGTGCTCAGGTCGCCCTGGCCGAGCCGGTGGGCGGCGTCGGCGAGCTCGCTGATCGGCCGGGTGATCCGTCGCGCCAGGCGGTCGGCGACCACCAGCGAGAGCCCGATCAGCACCAGGCCGAGGAGGAGCAGCACGATCCGCGCACGGGCCACGCCCTCGCGCAGCTGGTCGGGCGGGATGACCGTCTGCACGACCCGGGTGCGCCCGTCGACCACGACCGGCTGGCGGATCAGCGCGGCCCTGTCGTCGGTGCGGGTCACGGTCGCCCTCGGCCGGGTGGTCGCGCCGGTCTCGTCGACGACGGTGACCGCCAGGCCGTTGGCGGCGAGCTGGTCGGCGAGGGAGGCGACCGCCTCGTCGTCGGCGCCGGCCGCCACGGCCGACACCACCGACTGGCTGCGCGCGGTGGCCAGCGACACCGCGTTGCTCTCCGCCGCGCGCGCGACCAGGACGGCAGCCGGCAGCAGGAAGGCGAGCAGCACCACCGAGGTCGTGGCGGCCACCAGCAGGGCGAGCCGACGCCTCATCGCGGCGCGGAGCCGGGTGGCTCGACCAGCTTGACGCCGACGCCACGCACGCTGTGCAGCAGCCGAGGCTCGCTGGCCGTCTCGCCGAGCTTGCGGCGCAGCCACGACAGGTGGACGTCGACCGTCTTGTCGGCACCGCCCATCGGCTGCTGCCACACCTCGGCGAGCAGGGTGCGCTTGCTCACCACCTCGCCGGGGCGCGCGGCCAGGTAGGCGAGCAGGTCGAACTCCCGCGGTCGCAGCTCCAGCTGCTCGCCGGCCAGCTCGACCGTCCTGGCGCGCAGGTCCACGACCAGGTCGCCGACCTCGAGCCGGGTCACCGTTTCGTCACCCGCGGTGCGGCGCAGCACCGCGCGGATCCGCGCGTCGAGCTGCTCGGCGCTGAACGGCTTGACGACGTAGTCGTCGGCGCCGGCGTCGAGCGCGGCCACGGTGGCCGCGTCGTCGTCGCGGGCGGTGGCGACGATGACCGGGACCCGGCTCACCGGCCGCAGCATGCGCAGCAGCTGGATGCCGTCGACGTCGGGCAGGCCCAGGTCGAGCACCACGAGGTCGGGCGGGTCGTCGAGCACCCGCTGCAGCCCCCGCAGACCGGCCGGCTCGGACGAGACGGCGTGCCCCCGGTCGGTCAGGGCCCGGGTCAGGGCGGTCCGGATGCGGGGGTCGTCCTCGACGAGGAGCAGCACGGCCACCCGCCGACCGTAGTGCTCGACCGGCCGCCGGCAGCGCAGGTCGGCGGGCGGGAGGGACAGCGATGGCTGCACGTTAGGAGCCGCTTAACCCGGCACCGGCAGACCGGCCGCAGACTTGGGGCATGGACCGACGACTCGCCCTGGTCGCCGTGTGGACGCTCTTCGCCGCGGCGGCCGTCGGCGTCGGCTTCGGCGCCGCCGGCTTGGTGGGTGACCCCTTCACCGACAGCGGGGTGAGCGCCGACGCCGTCACGTCGTCCGCGACCCCGACGACGAGCAGTGCTGCCCCGACCACGAGCAGCGCTGCGCCGTCGACGACGACGACGGCGGGGCCGCGACCGGTGAAGCGCAGCGTCTCGACACGGGGCGGGCTGGTCACCGGCACCTGCCGCGGTGGGCTGGTGACCCTCGGCGCCGCCCCGAGCGTCGGCTGGGAGATCGACGACCTCGACGACGAGCCCGAGCGCGAGGCGAAGACGAAGTTCGAGCGGGTCGACGACGGCGACGGAGAGGTCGAGGTGCGGGCGCGCTGCGTGGGCGGCGTGCCCACCTTCTCCGTCGACGAGGACTCGTCCGGCTCCGGTCCCGGCGGCTCCGGGGACTCGGGCGACTGACGGGCGCGGGGCGACGCTTGCCCAGCGGTGACCGTGGGTTGGGGCGGCGTTAGGGCCGGTGCCGCGAACGTCGTGGAGACACACCCCGACGTGAGGAGACCCGATGAACACCCTGGTCCGTGCCGCTGTCGCGTTCGCCGCCGCCCTGCTTGGGCTGGGCGGCTTCGTCACCGTGCAGGCGGCCACCGGCCCCGACGACCAGCAGGCGGCCAAGCGGGAGGACAGCCTGGCCGCCCTGACCACCGTGGACGACACCCCCTCGCCCGACGACACGCCCTCCCCGGACGACAGCCCGTCGCCGGAGGACGGCGTGGTCCAGCAGGACACCCCCGCGCTGCAGGACGACTCGGTGACCCCCGGTGCCGACGACCCGTCGACCCGAACCCGCACCGGGCACGACGCCGTGACGTCCGGCCCGACGAACGACGCGAACACGTCCGGCCCGACCAACGACGTCGACACCTCCGGCCCGACGAACGACGTCGACACCTCCGGCTCCGACACCCGCGGTGACGACGACGGCTCGGACGATGACCGGTCCGGCTCCAGCTCGGGCCGCGGGTGACGACCCGGATGACCGTCACCACCGTCACCACCATCAGCACCAGCCGCACCGACAGCTGGAACCTCCGGGCCGGGGACGAGCTCGTCCCCGGCCGGGCGGTCCACGCCCTGCTCGGCGGCGGCACGTCGTACGAGGCCTACCTGGTGTTCGACCAGGAGCTGCATTACGCCGCCGTGGCGAAGGTCCTCCGGCCGTCGCGGGCCGAGGACGTCGGGGCGCGCCGTGGGCTGGCGCGCGAGGCCGCCCTGCTGGAGCAGCTGCGCCATCCGGTCGTCGTCCGCTCCCTCGGGGCGGTCCTCGACGGTCCGCGGCCGCACATGCTGCTCGAGCACCTCGAGGGCCCGCGACTGTCCACCCTGGTCCGGCGACACGGTCCGCTGGCCCTGGAGCAGCTGCTGCCGCTGGCTCTGGAGCTGGCCTCCGCGCTGCACCACCTGCGGGTCCGGGGGCTGGTCCACCTCGACGTGAAGCCGGGCAACGTCGTGATGGGCGCGCCGCCCCGGCTGATCGACCTCAGCGTGGCGCGGACCGTCGAGCAGGCGGCCGCCCTGCAGCACGTCGTGGGCACCGACGGCTACCTGGCGCCCGAGCAGGAGCACCCGTGGACCGGCGAGGTGGGCCCGGCTGCCGACGTGCACGGGCTCGGGGCGACCCTGGTGCACGCCGCCACCGGTCGGCCCCCCACCGGTGGCGGCTTGGGCGGCCTGCCTGACGGCGTGCCGGCCCGCCTGCTCGGGATCGTCCGCTCCTGTCTGGCGCCGCGGCCGGCGGACCGGCCGACCCCCGCTCAGGTGGCCGAGGCGGTGGAGCCGCTCATCGCGCTGCTGCCGAGACCCGTGCTGGCGGGCTTCCGGCCGACGCCTCGTCGGTGACGGCCGGACCGGCTCCCTCGTCCCGCCGCGCAGGCACCGCGGCGAGCAGCACGAGCAGCGTCGCGATCCAGACCAGGCAGGCGCCGAGCACGTGCGAGGCGACCAGTGCGACCGGCAGGTCGGTGACGTACTGCACGTAGCCCACCAGCCCCTGGGCCAGCACAACCAGCAGCAGCGCCGCCAGCCGCCGGGACAGCAGCCGTGGTGCCCGCGCCGCGACGGCCGCGACCACCAGCCCGATGGTCAGCCCGAGCACCAGGAACACCGCGTCAGCGTGCAGCTGGGTGACCGCTTCCAGGTCGAAGGGCAGCCGGTCGGCGGCCTGCTTGTCGCCGGAGTGCGGCCCGGTGCCGGTCACGACCGTGCCGAGCGCCAGGGTCGCCGCGACCGCCGCGGTCAGGATGCTCGCCCCGACCGCGAGGGCCTGGTCGTACGTCGCGGCCGGCCCGTCCGGCGAAGGCACCCGCCTGCCGGCGGCCCGCTCGTAGGCCACGACCGCCACGGCGATCAGTCCCATCGAGAGCAGGAAGTGCGCCATCACGGTGAGCGGGTTGAGCCCGGTGAGCACGGTGACACCGCCGAGCAGCGCCTGCGCCACGATGCCCAGGAGGAGGAGCCCGGCCGGGCGGAGCAGGTCGCGCCGGCCGGCCCGCCAGGCGGTGACCAGCGCGGCCAGCACCGCCGCCGAGAGCGCGAAGGTGAGCAGCCGGTTGCCGAACTCGATCGCCCCGTGCGCGCCCATCTCGCGGGTCGCCACCAACGACTCGTCCGTGCACCGCGGGAAGGTCGGGCAGCCGAGCCCCGACGCGGTCAGCCGCACGGCGCCGCCCGTCACGACGATCACCGTGTTGGCCACCAGGGCACCGAGGAAGGTGCCGCGGAGCACCGCCTCCGTCGGCCGCCACGACCGCACCCGCTGGAGCATGCGCCCAGCGTACGGGCCGGCCCGCCGGCGGTCGGCGCCCTACTCCCAGCGGAACCAGCGGGCCGCCAGCACCGAGCCGACGGCCCCCCACACCAGCAGCACCACCAGGTCGCCGACCGGGAGCCGGGCGCCCTCGGACAGGCAGTCCCGCAGTCCGTCGGCCAGCGCCGCCGACGGCAGCAGCTCGAGCAGCGGGCGCAATCCGTCGGGGAACCGGTCCAGCGGCACCGCGATGCCGCCCGTGACGAGCAGCAGCAGGTAGACCAGGTTGGCCGCCGCGAGCGTCGCCTCGGCGCGCAGCGTGCCGGCCATCAGCAGCGCGAGCGCCGCGAAGGCGCCGGTGCCCACCAGCAGGAGCAGCAGCGCGCCGGCCCAGGCGGCGGCATCCCGCGGCGGGTCCCAGCCCAGCAGCAGGGCGACCCCCAGGAGCAGCACGACCTGCAGCGCCTCGACCGTCAGCACGGCGAGCCCCTTGGCGCCCAGCAGTGCGCCCCGCGGCAGCGGCGTCGCGCCCAGCCGCTTCAGCGCGCCGTACCGCCGCTCGAAGCCGGTGCCGATCGCCAGCCCGGTGAAGGCGGTGGACAGCACCGCCAGGGCGAGCACCCCGGGCACCAGGAAGTCGAGGCGCTCCGACCGGCCGCCGAGGTCGACGACTTCGACGCTGCCGAAGAGGAGCAGGACCAGCACCGGGATGACCACGGTGAGCAGCAGCTGCTCGCCGTTGCGCAACACCATCCGGGTCTCGAGACCGGCCTGGGCGCGCAGCATCCGGGGGAGTGGTGCCGCTCCGGGTCGCGGGACGTACGTCCCCGGCCCGGTCATCCGCGCAGCTCCGACCCGGTGAGCTCGAGGAAGACGTCCTCGAGCGAGCGCCGGCCCACGGTCAGCCCCTCGGGCATGAGGTCCCGGGCCGCGCACCAGGCGGTGAGGTCGGCGACGAAGCGGCTGTCCACCTCGCCGTCGACCCGGTAGCTGCCGGGTGACGTCTCGTGCACCTCGGTCGCCGCCGGCAGTGCGGCGCCCAGCGCGGCGAGGTCCAGCCCGGGGGCGGCGCGGAAGCGCACCGATCCGACGGCTCCCGCCGTCAGGTCGGCGGGGGAGCCGGCCGCGACCACACGTCCGCGGTCGACCACGACGACGTGGTCGGCGAGCTGCTCCGCCTCGTCCATGTGGTGGGTGGTCAGGACAACGGAGACACCGTCGCGGCGCAGGTCGGCCACCAGCTCCCAGGCTGCCCGGCGGGACTGCGGGTCGAGACCCGCGGTCGGCTCGTCGAGGAAGACCAGGTCCGGGCGGCCGATCACGGCCAGGGCGAGTGCGACCCGTTGCTGCTGGCCGCCGGACAGCCGGCGGTACGGCGTCCGGCTGACCGCGCCGAGGCCGAGCCGCTCGACCAAGCCGTCGGGGTCGAGCGGGTCGGCGTGCAGGGCGGCGACGTGCCGGAGCATCTCCGCGGCCCGGACCGACGGGTAGACGCCGCCGGACTGGAGCATGACGCCGACCCGTGGCCGCAACCGTCGCCCGTCGCGCGCCGGGTCGAGCCCGAGCACGCGGACCGTGCCGGCGTCCGCGGTGCGGTAGCCCTCGCAGATCTCCACCGTCGTCGTCTTGCCGGCGCCGTTGGGGCCGAGCAGCGCGGTCACCGCCGCGGCCGGGAAGGCCGCGGTGAGACCGTCGATGGCCGGCCGGGCGCCGTACCGCTTGACCAGGTCGACCAGCTCGACCGCGTGGTCCCCGCGCTCGACGCTCACGGGCGGGCAGTCTAGGCAGTGCTCAGCCGGCCCCCTGCGTGCCTCGGTCGCGGTGCCCGGTCATCCAGCCGACCGCGAACGCGACCGCGGTGGACAGCTCGACCAGGTGGCAGTCGGCAGCGCCTACCCGGCCGGTGCGGACCGACCCGGTGGCCAGCAGCGCCTCGCCGATCTGCTCGAAGTCGTCTTCGTCGAGGTCCAGGTCCTCGTACGTCGCCCAGGTCCGCCCGCCGCCCTCGGTCCGGACCGCCGCGCCGTCGGTCTTGGTCGGAGCCGCGCCGGGCACGCGGTACTCGGCGAGGTGGAACGCGGTGCACGAGCCGAAGTCGGCCCCGAGGACCAGCACCCGGGCGCCGAGCCGCTCGAGGGTGGCCAGCGGCGACCGCTCGCCGCACTGCGAGTCGAGGTCGTGGACGGCCACCACCTGCTCGGCGAGCGGGCCGAGCGCCGCGAACGACGTCTGCGGGTGCGCGCTGCGCCGGGCACCGGGCCAGGTGCGGACCACCTCGGGGACCTTGCCCATCCACTCGCTGGGCGTGATGGCGGGCTCGAACGCGGGGGTGTGCTCCCGGATCACCGGCCACCACTCCGCCGGCACCGGCGGGTGCTGCCAGGCGCTGGGGTCGCTGTTGCCCGCGGTCTGGGTCGGCACCACGATCGTCCCGTCGGCGCCGACCGCGTCCCGAAGGGCCTGCACGACGGCGACCGCGCCGCCGGGGATCCAGCCCAGGGCCTTGACCGACGTGTGGACCAGCAGGAGGTCGCCGGGCGCGACTCCCAGGTCGCGCAGGCCTGCGGCGATCTCCGGGCGGGTGTGGATCTCGCTCACCATGCCAGTGTGGCCGGGCGGGGCGGCCGCTGGCACCTCAGATGTGAGAGACGCCACGGCAGCCCGATGGCCCGGTCGTTTGCGATCGGTCCCGAATAACGCGACACTGGTGTTGTGAAAAACGCGCTGGAGGACTCGACCCGCAACCGGGTCGCGCGCACCATCCTCGAGACCGGCCCCACCACCGCCGCCGGCCTCGCCGCGGCCCTGCGCCTCACCCCGGCGGCCGTGCGGCGCCACCTGGACGCCCTGCTGTCCGACGGCCTGATCGAGGAGCGCGCGCCACGCCCCACCGCGGTCCGCGGCCGGGGCCGTCCGGCCCGCCTCTTCGTGCTCACACCCGCCGGTCGCGACGAGTTCGACCAGGCCTACGACGACCTCGCCGCCAGCGCGCTGCGCTTCGTCGAGGAGCGGGGCGGCCGCGAGGCGGTCGCCGCGTTCGCCCGGCAGCGGGTCGCCGAGCTCGAGGGCCGCTACCGCGACCGGGTCGCCGGCGCCCCGGCCGGTCGCCGGGCCGAAGCCCTTGCCGAGGCGCTGTCGGCCGACGGCTACGCCGCCTCGACCCGCCCCGCGGCAGCCGCACCGGGGGAGCAGCTGTGCCAGCACAACTGCCCCGTCGCCCACGTGGCCGAGCAGTTCCCCGAGCTCTGCGAGGCCGAGACCGAGGTCTTTGCCCGGCTGCTCGGCACCCACGTCCAGCGCCTGGCCACGATCGCCCACGGCGACGGGGTCTGCACGACGTACGTGCCGAGGACGTCCGACCTGCCCAGCACCCCGACCCTCCCCAGCACCCCGATCCGGAGGAACGCTCAGTGACTGCCATCCCCGAGACCACTCACGCCGAGGTCGACGCCCTCGGCCGTTACGCCTTCGGCTGGGCGGACTCCGACATCGCCGGCGCGACGGCTCAGCGCGGCCTGTCCGACGCCGTTGTCCGCAACATCTCGGCGCTCAAGTACGAGCCCGAGTGGATGCTCAACCTGCGCCTCAAGGGGCTGCGGCTGTTCGGCAAGAAGCCGATGCCGACCTGGGGCTCGGATCTCTCGGGCATCGACTTCGACAACATCAAGTACTTCGTCCGCTCCACCGAGAAGCAGGCCACCTCCTGGGACGAGCTGCCCGCAGACATCAAGAACACCTACGACAAGCTGGGCATCCCCGAGGCCGAGAAGCAGCGGCTGATCGCGGGCGTCGCGGCGCAGTACGAGTCCGAGGTCGTCTACCACCAGATCCGCGAGGACCTGGAGGAGAAGGGCGTCCTCTTCCTCGACACCGACACCGCGCTGCGCGAGCACGAGGAGCTCTTCAAGGAGTACTTCGGCACCGTCATCCCGGTCGGCGACAACAAGTTCGCCGCGCTCAACACCGCGGTCTGGTCCGGCGGCTCCTTCATCTACGTCCCGCCCGGCGTCAAGGTGGACATCCCGCTGCAGGCCTACTTCCGGATCAACACCGAGAACATGGGCCAGTTCGAGCGGACGCTGATCATCGCCGACGAGGGCTCCTCGGTGCACTACGTCGAGGGCTGCACCGCCCCGATCTACTCGTCGGACTCGCTTCACTCGGCCGTCGTCGAGATCATCGTCAAGAAGGACGCGCACGTCCGCTACACGACGATCCAGAACTGGTCGAACAACGTCTACAACCTGGTCACCAAGCGCACAGCGGTGCAGGCCGGGGGCCGGATGGAGTGGATCGACGGCAACATCGGCTCCAAGGTGACCATGAAGTACCCCGCCTGCTACCTGCTCGGCGAGCACGCGCAGGGGGAGACGCTTTCAGTCGCCTTCGCGGGCGAGGGCCAGCACCAGGACGCGGGCGCCAAGATGGTGCACTCGGCGCCGCACACGTCGTCGACCATCATCTCCAAGTCGGTGGCCCGCGGCGGCGGCCGCACCTCCTACCGCGGGCTGGTCCAGGTGCTCGAGGGTGCCAACGGGTCCCGGTCGACGGTGAAGTGCGACGCGCTTCTGGTCGACACCGTCAGCCGCTCGGACACCTATCCCTACGTCGACGTGCGCGAGGACGACGTGACGATGGGCCACGAGGCCACGGTCTCCAAGGTGAGCGAGGACCAGCTCTTCTACCTGATGAGCCGCGGCCTGTCCGAGGACGAGGCGATGGCGATGATCGTGCGCGGCTTCGTCGAGCCGATCGCCAAGGAGCTCCCGATGGAGTACGCCCTCGAGCTCAACCGCCTGATCGAGCTGCAGATGGAAGGAGCCGTGGGCTGATCCATGTCCACCACCCCTGAGACCGTCACCCCCTCGGTGGCCGGCGAGATCCTCTCGCCGGAGACCGGCGGGTTCAGCGGGAAGCCCCACTCCCACGGCGCCGTCCCGGTCCCCGGCGACAGCCGCGGTGAGCGGGCGCGCTCGTTCGACCTCGCGGCGTTCGGGGTCCCCACCGGCCGCGAGGAGGAGTGGCGCTTCACCCCTCTCGACCGCCTCCGCCACCTGCACGAGGACGACGGCGCCGGCACCGGCACGGTGACCGTGGAGGTCGACGCCGCCCCGGAGGTGGTGGTCGAGACGGTCGACCGCGGTGACGCCCGGCTCGGTGGTGGCGGCGAGCCTGCCGACCGGGTGGCCGCTCGGGCCTGGAACGCGTTCGAGAAGGCGACGGTGCTCACCGTGCCCACCGAGGCCGTGGCCAGCCGGCCCACCACGGTGAACGTGCGCGGCACCGGTGTCGACGCGGGGCCCGCCTTCGGGCACCTGCTCGTCGACGTGCAGCCCTTCGCCCGCGCCGTCGTGGTGCTGGACCACACCGGCTCGGGGACGTACGCCGACAACCTCGAGCTGGTCGTCGGCGACAGCGCGGAGCTGACCGTGGTCGTCGTCAACGACTGGGCCGACGACACCGTTCACCTTTCGCAGCAGTCGATCCGGCTGGGCCGGGACGCCAAGCTGCGCACCATCGCCGTCGGGTTCGGCGGCGACGTCGCGCGGGTGTCGTCCGAGGCGCGCTTCACCGCGCCGGGCTCGGAGGTCGAGATGCTCGGCCTCTACTTCGCCGACGACCACCAGCACCTCGAGCACCGGCTCTTCGTCGACCACGCCGTGCCGCACTGCAAGAGCAACGTGGTCTACAAGGGCGCGCTGCAGGGCGAGGAGGCGCACACGGTTTGGATCGGCGACGTGCTGATCCGGGCCGAGGCCGAGGGTACCGAGACCTTCGAGCTCAACCGCAACCTCGTGCTCACCGACGGCGCCCGTGCCGACTCGGTGCCCAACCTCGAGATCGAGACCGGCGAGATCGTCGGCGCCGGCCACGCCTCGGCGACCGGCCGCTTCGACGACGAGCAGCTGTTCTACCTGCAGTCCCGGGGCATCCCCGAGGACGAGGCGCGCCGGCTCGTCGTCCGCGGCTTCTTCGCCGACGTGATCAACAAGATCGGGGTCCCGGAGGTCCGCGACCGCCTGCTGGCCCAGGTCGAGCGGGAGCTGGAAGGCGCGGTGCACTGAGGTGGCCGACTACCAGCGCGCCTGCGCGGCGGCCGACGTGGCCGACGGCGCGGCGGTCCGGGTCGTGGTCGACGGGGTCCCGGTGGCGATCGTGCGCAGCGCCGGCGAGGTCTACGCCATCCACGACGTGTGCTCGCACGCCAACGTCGCCCTGTCCGAGGGCGAGATCGAGGACCAGACGATCGAGTGCTGGCTGCACGGCTCGCGCTTCGACCTGGTCACCGGCCGTCCGACCGGGCTCCCGGCCACCCAGCCGGTCCCCGTGTACCCCGTGAAGATCGACGGAGACGACGTCCTCGTGTCCGTCATGAAGGAGAACCAGTGAGCACGCTCGAGATCCGCGACCTGCACGTCACCGTCGACACCGGTGACTCCGGCACGCGGGAGATCCTGCGCGGGGTCGACCTCACCGTCCGGGCCGGTGAGACCCACGCCATCATGGGGCCCAACGGCTCCGGCAAGTCGACGCTGGCCTACTCGATCGCCGGGCACCCCAAGTACACCGTCACCGGCGGCACGGTCACGCTCGACGGCGACGACGTCCTCGCGATGACGGTCGACGAGCGGGCCCGCGCCGGGCTGTTCCTGGCGATGCAGTACCCCGTTGAGGTGCCGGGAGTCTCGGTCTCCAACTTCCTGCGCAGCGCCAAGACCGCTGTCGACGGCGAGGCGCCCAAGCTGCGCACCTGGGTCAAGGAGGTGAAGGAGGCGATGGAGCGGCTGGCCGTCGACCCGTCCTTCTCCGAGCGCAGCGTCAACGAGGGCTTCTCGGGCGGCGAGAAGAAGCGCCACGAGATCCTCCAGCTCGAGCTGCTCAAGCCAAAGATCGCCGTCCTCGACGAGACCGACTCCGGGCTCGACATCGACGCGCTCAAGGTCGTGTCCGAGGGCGTCAACCGAGTCCGCGCGGGTGGTGAGACCGGTGTCCTGCTGATCACGCACTACACCCGGATCCTGCGCTACATCGCCCCCGACTTCGTGCACGTCTTCGTCGACGGCCGCATCGTCGAGGAGGGCGGCCGGGAGCTCGCCGACACCCTCGAGGCCGAGGGCTACGAGCGCTTCCTCAAGGCGGGCGCTCAGGCATGAGTTCCTTGTCTGTCGCGTCGCCGCTCGACGTCGAGAGGATACGCAAGGACTTCCCGGCGCTCGAGCGGCTGGTGCACGGCGACCGACCGCTGGTCTACCTCGACAACGCGGCGACGTCGCAGAAGCCCCGCCAGGTCCTCGACGCCCTCGACGACTACTACACCCGGCACAACGCCAACGTGCACCGCGGCATCCACACGCTGGCCGAGGAGGCCACCGCGCTGTACGAGGGCGCACGCGACAAGGTGGCGGCCTTCGTCAACGCCGCCGACCGCGCCGAGGTGGTTTTCACCAAGAACTCCACCGAGGCGCTCAACCTGGCGGCCAACACCATCGCGTGGGGCGGCTCCGCCTTCCGTGGCCTGCGCGCGGGCGACGAGATCGTCGTCACCGAGATGGAGCACCACTCCAACCTCGTCCCGTGGCAGATGGTCGCGGAGCGCACCGGCGCGACGCTGCGCTGGATCGGGCTGACCGACGACGGACGGCTCGACCTCAGCGACCTCGACGCGCTGGTCAACGAGCGCACCCGCGTCGTGTCGTTCGTGCTGGTCTCCAACATCCTGGGCACCGTCAACCCGGGCGCCGAGATCGTGCGGCGGGCCCGCGAGGTGGGCGCCCTGGTCGTCGTCGACGCCTCTCAGGCGGCCCCGCACATGCCGCTCGACGTCCAGGCGCTTGGCGCCGACCTGGTGGCCTTCACCGGGCACAAGATGTGCGGCCCCACGGGCATCGGCGTGCTGTGGGGACGTCGCCAGGTGCTCGAGGACCTGCCGCCCTTCCTCGGTGGCGGCGAGATGATCGAGGCGGTCAGCATGACCGGGTCGACCTACGCCGCGTTGCCGCACAAGTTCGAGGCGGGCACCCCGCCGATCGCCCAGGCGGTCGGCCTGGGCGCGGCGGTCGACTACCTCTCCGCCCTCGGCATGGAGACGGTCGCCGAGCACGAGCACGTGATCACCGCCTACGCGCTGGAGCGGATGCAGCAGGTCGAGGGCCTGCGCGTCGTCGGGCCGCCGACCGCGGAGAACCGCGGGGCTGCGGTCTCCTTCACGCTGGGC
Organism: Actinomycetes bacterium; assembly: GCA_035489715.1. Classification (NCBI taxonomy): domain Bacteria; kingdom Bacillati; phylum Actinomycetota; class Actinomycetes; species Actinomycetes bacterium. The sequence continues at coordinate 26,033 of DATHAP010000023.1, read as the reverse complement.
GACCTGCACCCGCACGACGTCGGCCAGGTGCTCGACGAGCTCGGCATCGCGGTGCGGGTCGGTCAGCACTGCGCCCGACCGGTCTGCCTGCGCTACGGCGTGCCGGCCACCACCCGGGCGTCGTTCTACGTCTACTCGACGATGGCCGACGTCGACGCGCTGGTCGACGGGCTCGAGCACGTGCAGCGGTTCTTCGGGCGCACGGGAGGCGCGGCGTGAGGCTGGAGTCGATGTACCAGGAGATCATCCTGGACCACTACCGCAACCCCCACCACAAGGGGCTCCGGGAGCCGTTCGACGCCGAGGTCCACCACGTCAACCCCACCTGCGGCGACGAGGTCACCCTGCGGGTGCGGCTCGGCAGCGACGGCACCACGGTCGAGGACGTCTCCTACGACTCGCTCGGCTGCTCGATCTCGCAAGCCTCGGTGTCGGTCATGACCGACCTGGTGATCGGGCGCAGCCTCGGCGAGGCGACGACCGCCTACGACGCGTTCCTGGCCCTGATGCGGGCCAAGGGCGACGCGTCCAGCGCCGCCGAGTCGGTCGAGGGTGACCTCGAGGAGGTGCTCGAGGACGCCGTCGCGTTCGAGGGGGTCTCGAAGTACCCGGCGCGCATCAAGTGCGCGCTGCTCGGCTGGATGGCATGGAAGGACGCCACGGCCCGTGCCGGTGGCGTGGATGAGCACGAGACGGCGGAGGAGATGGCATGAGCGAGACCGCGACCAGTGCGGCCACCGGGGGACCGGGCCTGGCCAAGGTCGAGGACGTCGAGGAGGCCATGCGCGACGTGGTCGACCCCGAGCTCGGCATCAACGTGGTCGACCTGGGCCTGGTCTACGGCATCCACGTCGACGGCGACAACGCGTGCACCCTGGACATGACCCTCACGTCGGCGGCCTGCCCGCTGACCGACGTCATCGAGGACCAGACCAACTCGGCATTGTCCGGCCTGGTCAAGGAGACCCGGATCAACTGGGTCTGGATGCCGCCGTGGGGCCCCGACAAGATCACCGACGAAGGTCGTGACCAGCTGCGCGCCCTGGGCTTCAACGTCTGACCCGGCTGCGGGAATGATCACGTTCACGTGATCACTCCACCCCGTGCATGGCCTACATGCCGTGCATGGCGTGCATTGATCATGTAACCGTGATCATTTCGGGTGTGGATGCTGGGCGGCGCCGGTCCTCAGCCGAAGGTGTTGCAGCGGTTGACGTCGCCCGAGCGGCGGCCGGTCAGGAACCAGTGGCGCCGCTGCTCGGCGGACCCGTGGGTCCAGGACTCGGGGTCCACCCTGCCCTGCGTCTTCTGCTGGATCCGGTCGTCGCCGACCGCCTCGGCCGCCCCGATGGCCTGGTCCAGCTCGGCCTCGCCGACCGAGACGTTGCCACGGTCGTCGGCGAGCCGGCTCCAGACGCCGGCGTAGCAGTCGGCCTGCAGCTCCATCGCGACCGATAGCTCGTTGGCCGCGTTCGGCCGGGCCTGCTGGGAGGCGCGGACCTTCTGCTCGGTGCCGAACAGCGTCTGCAGGTGGTGCCCCGCCTCGTGGGCCATGATGTACGCCTGGGCGTAGCGCCCCTCGGCGCCGAACTCCTGCTGCAGCTGGTCGAGGAAGCCGATGTCGATGAAGATGCTCCGGTCCGGCGGGCAGTAGAACGGACCGACCTGTGACGACGCGGTGCCGCAGCCGGTCTGCACCGCCTGGGTGAAGAAGGTCAGCCCCGGCTGCTCGTACTGCTCGCCGGCCCGCGCGAACTCGTCGGTCCAGACCTCGTTGATCTCGTTGTAGACCTTCACCAGGAAGCAGTCGTCGTACTGCTCGATCGCACCCTCGGTGTTGCACCGCTGCTCGAGGTCGCCGGTGCCGGCCCCCTCGCCCTGGACCGCGCCGTCCTGGGGCACCAGCTGCGTCGTGTCGACACCGTTGCCGCCGCCGAGCACGGACACCAGCACGAAGATGATCAGGCCCACGATGCCGAGACCGCCGCCCCCGACCGCGATCGGGCCGCCCATGCCGCGCCGGTCCGAGACACCGGAGGTGTCGACGGACTGGTCGTCGAAGTCGATACCCACGGGAAACGCGCTCCGTCCTGTCGGCGGGCCGTCCGTAGACTAGGGCGCATGCCGTCGTCGCCGTCCCGCTGAGCCGCTGGCCGATACCCCGCCAGGCCGCCCGCCACACGGATCCGATGCAGATCCGACGCGGGAACCTCCCATGCAAAAGGACGCACGACGATGATCACCGCCACCGGTCTGGAGCTCAGGGCCGGCTCCCGGATCCTGCTCGGCGACGCCACGTTCCGGATCGCGCCGGGTGACCGGGTCGGGCTGGTCGGCCGCAACGGCGCCGGCAAGACCACGCTGACCCGGGTGCTGGCCGGCGAGGGCCCGGCCGCGTCGGGCGAGGTGACCCGGTCCGGTCACGTCGGCTACCTGCCGCAGGACCCGCGCACCGGCGACCTTGACGTGCTGGCCCGCGACCGGATCCTGTCCGCACGCGGCCTGGACGCCGTCGTCCGCCGGATGCGCGAGACCGAGGGGGAGATGGCCAGCGCCGACCCCGCGACGCACGAGCGGGCGATGAGCCGCTACGCCCGGCTGGAGACCGAGTTCCAGGCCGCCGGTGGCTACGCCGCCGAGAGCGAGGCGGCTGCCATCGCGTCCAGCCTCGGGCTGCCGGAGCGGGTCCTCGGCCAGCCGCTGCACACCCTCTCCGGCGGCCAGCGGCGCCGGGTCGAGCTCTCGCGGATCCTCTTCTCGTCGACCGGGACCGGTGCGGACGGCTCGACCTTGCTGCTCGACGAGCCGACCAACCACCTGGACGCCGACTCGATCGTCTGGCTGCGCGAGTACCTGCGGACGTACAAGGGCGGCCTTGTCGTCATCAGCCACGACGTCGGCCTGCTCGAGCACACGGTCACCCGGGTCTTCCACCTCGACGCCAATCGGGCCGAGCTCGACGTCTACAACCTCGGCTGGTCGGCGTACCTGGCGCAGCGCGAGACCGACGAGCGGCGGCGCAAGCGCGAGCGGGCCAACGCCGAGAAGCAGGCCGACGCGCTCAAGGCGCAGGCCGACCGGATGCGCTACAAGGCCACGAAGGCCAAGGCGGCGCAGAGCATGGACCGACGGGCGCAGCGGCTGATGGCAGGTCTGGAGCAGGTGCGCCGCAGCGACAAGGTTGCCAAGCTGCGCTTCCCGGAGCCCGCGCCGTGCGGCCGGACCCCGCTGACCGCCGAGGGCCTGTCGAAGTCCTACGGGTCGCTCGAGGTGTTCACCGACGTGGACCTGGCCATCGACCGCGGCAGCCGGGTCGTGATCCTCGGGCTCAACGGCGCCGGCAAGACCACCCTGCTGCGGCTGCTGGCCGGCATCGAGACCCCGGACACCGGTGCGGTCCGCCCGGGGCACGGGCTCAAGGTCGGCTACTACGCGCAGGAGCACGAGACCCTCGACCCGGAGCGGACCGTGCTGGAGAACATGCGCTCGGCCGCGCCCGACACCAGCGAGGTCGAGCTGCGCCGCATCCTCGGGTCGTTCCTCTTCTCCGGCGACGACGTCGAGAAGCCGGCCCGGGTGCTCAGCGGCGGGGAGAAGACCCGGCTCGCGCTGGCCACGCTGGTGGTGTCAAGCGCCAACGTGCTGATGCTCGACGAGCCGACCAACAACCTCGACCCGGCCAGCCGCGAGGAGATTCTCGGAGCCCTGCAGACCTTCTCCGGCGCCGTCGTCCTGGTCACCCACGACGAGGGCGCGGTCGAGGCGTTGGCCCCGGAGCGGCTGATCCTGCTGCCCGACGGGGTCGAGGACCTGTGGAACGAGGACTACGCCGACCTGGTCGCTCTCGCCTGACGCCGGGTCGGCCGACTGCAAGATCGTTTGCGACGTCCGCGGCTGCGACACGCCGTCGACACGGCGTGTCGTCGACGAACGCGTCGCAAACGATCGCGTCGTGGTGTGCAGAAAGGATCTTTCGGGCAGAACACCGAGCCGCCCCAACTGCCTATGGCGCGATGGGGCACGGGCGACGATCATGGCGGCACGACCCACTCACCCGACGGGCCGAGTGACGATGAGGAGGCCGGCGTGGTCGAGCTCAAGAAGGGCGCCCGGATCACCGGCGGAGACCGCAGCAAGCTCGCGGCGGACCTGAAGAAGAAGTACTCGGGCGGGGCCAGCATCCGCGAGCTCGCGGCCGAGACCGGCCGGTCCTACGGGTTCGTGCACCGCATCCTGGCCGAGTCCGGGGTGACACTGCGCGGTCGCGGCGGCGCAACCCGCGGCAAGAAGTCCTGAGCGTCGAGCTGGCGCGGGACGGCGCTCTGGCGACCGTCTCGCTCGACCGGCCCGACAAGCGCAACGCGCAGACCCCGCAGATGTGGCGGGACCTCACGGCGATCGGGCACGACCTGCTCGCCGACGACACCGTGCGGGTCGTCGTGCTGCGCGGGGAGGGCGAGTCCTTCTCGGCCGGCCTGGACCGGGCGATGTTCGGCGCAGGCACCGGCGACGAGCCCGGCCTGGCCGCCCTCGCCGGCTCCGACGACGCGGCACTCGACGCCACGATAGCCGGCTTCCAGGAGGCGTTCACCTGGTGGCGCGACACGCGCGTGGTGAGCATCGCGGCCGTGCAGGGGCACGCGGTCGGTGCCGGGTTCCAGCTCGCGCTCGGCTGCGACCTGCGGGTCCTGGCCGACGACGCCCAGCTCGCGATGAAGGAGCCCAGCCTCGGCCTGGTGCCCGACCTGGCCGGCACCAAGCCACTGGTCGACGCGGTCGGCTACTCCCGCGCGCTGGAGATCTGCGCGACCGGACGCTGGGTCGACGCGGCGGAGGCGATCCGGATCGGGCTGGCCAGCGTCGTCGTACGTCGCGAGGAGCTCGACCAGGCCGCCCGCGACCTGGCGGCCGCGCTGCTGGCCGCGCCGGCCGAGGCGGTGCGGGCCACGAAGAGTCTGCTGCTCGGGGCGGCGGGCCGATCGCACGCCGAGCAGCAGGCAGCTGAGCGGACGGCCCAGGCCGGGCGGTTGCGCGACCTGGCCGGCGGCGCGGGATGATCGCCGGGTGCAGCTGACTCTCAGCGAGGACCAGCGGGCCGTCCGCGCCGCCGTGCGCGAGTGGGTCGACGAGGTCGTCGTGCCGCGAGCCCTGAGCAACGACCGCGAGGAGCGCTTCCCGCAGGAGGCGCTCGACGGGCTCAGGCAGACCGGCTTCGTCGGCATGTCCATCGACGAGGCCTACGGCGGCGGCGGGGCCGACCCGCTCACCTACTGCCTGTTCATGGAGGAGCTCGCGCGGGGCGACGCCAACGTCCGCTCGATCATGTCGGTGCACCTCGGGCTGGTCGCCGGCTCGGTGCAGCGCTGGGGCAGCGAGGAGCAGCGTCAGGAGTGGCTCCCCCGAATGGCCACCGGCGAGGTCCTGGGGTGCTTCGGGCTGACCGAGCCCGACCACGGCTCCAACCCGGCCGACCTGCGGGCGACCGCCGAACGGAAGGCTTCGGGGTGGCGGATCTCCGGGCGCAAGGTGTTCATCACCAACGGGTCCATCGCGGGTGTCGCCCTCGTCATGGCGCGCACCGGCGGGCCCGGCGCCCGCGGGGTGTCCGCGTTCCTGGTGCCCACTGACCGCCCCGGCTTCTCCGCGGCGCCGCTGCACGGCAAGCTCGGGCTGCGCTCCTGCGACACCGCCGAGCTGGTGCTCGACGGCGTCGAGGTGGGCGAGGAGGCCGTCCTCGGCGCCGAGGGGGAGGGCATCAAGGTGGCGCTGTCGGCGCTGGACGACGGCCGGATGTCGATCGCCGCGTCGTGCACCGGCATCGGGCAGGCCGCGCTGGACGCGATGGTGGCCTACGCCGGGTCGCGGGAGCAGTTCGGCAAGCCGATCGCGGGGCACCAGCTTGTGCAGGAGCTCCTCGCCGACTCCGCCGTCGATGTGGACGCGTCGCGACTGCTCACCTGGGCTGTGGCCGACCTGAAGACCCGCGGTGAGCGCTACTCCCTCGCCGCGTCGAAGGCCAAGCTCTTCGCCACCGAGGCGTCGGTGCGGGTGGCCAACGCGTGCATCCAGGTGCACGGCGGCTACGGGTACGTCGACGAGTACCCGGCCGCGAAGTACCTCCGCGACGCCCGGGTGACCACGCTTTACGAAGGCACCAGCCAGGTGCAGAAGCTGCTGATCGGCCGCGCCCTCACCGGCATCAGTGCCTTCTGAGGTCCAGGATCGATCCTGGGCTGCTCCCAGGCCGCTCCGGGCCCGCTCCGGGGCCGCACGGGTGAATGGGTGCGTCATGACCCGCGGAGCGGTTACGTTGGGGGGTCGGCTGGAGGGGACATGCCGGAAGGCACCGTGCGCGCGGGTCCGCCCTGGCAGGTGCTGGCTGTCGATTCCCTGGATCTGGCGGTCACCCTGGTGGTGGAGGGCACGCTCCGCCACGCCAACGCCGCTGCGTCGCGCCTTCTGCGCCTGGGACAGGAGGGGCCCGACGGCGCACCCGGCGTCCCGACCTACCGCCTGTTCGACGAGCACGGCGCACCCGTCGACCCGGGCGGTGACCCGATCGCGGTCGCCCTCGCCGACGGGTGCGGGGCGGCGGCGACCATGGAGCTGCGCTGGCCCGACGGCCGGTCCCGGTGGGTCGAGTGCCGGGCCACTCCGGTCACCGACCAGGGGTCGGCTGCCGCGGTCGTTGCCTACCGCCAGGTCGAGCCGCCTCGCGCGGCAGACACGGCGGGGCGCGGGGAGCTGGCCTGGCTGCAGACGATCCTCGACGCGGCGCCGGTGGCGGTCTACGCGAAGGACGCCGACGGCCGGCTGATGATGGTCAACACCGCGTTCGAGGAGATGGTCCGCGGCCACCGGTCCGACCTGATCGGGCGGCGCAGCGAGGAGGTCTTCGGGCCCGACGTGGGTGCCCGGCTGTGGGCCAACGACCGTCGGGTGGTGGGCAGCGGCCAACCCGAGACGATCGTCGAGGAGGTGCCCAGCAACGGCGAGGCACGCACCTGGGCCGCCGTGAAGGTGCCGCTGCGGACGGCCGACGGGACGACGTACGGCGTCGCGGGCGTCTGGTCCGACATCACCGAGCAGACCCGTGCCTACGAGTCGGCCGCGCGGCTCGCCGTCGCGATGGAGGCGACCGGCGACGGCATCGGGACCTTCGACCGCGACCTGCTGGTCACCAGCTGGAACGCGGCGGCGGAGAAGCTCTCCGGCTTCACCGAGGAGCAGATGGTCGGCCGCCACGTGAGCGCCCTGGCGCCGCTCGCCCTCATGCCGGGGGACGTGGACCGGGTGACGGCGTTGTACGAGACGGTGCTCACCGGGCGGGTCTTCGAGCGTGAGGCCCGGCACCGGACGGCGTCGGGCGAGGAGATGGTGCTGCGCACGCTGCTCTACCCGATGCACGACCGGGACGGGCAGATCCTCGGCGGGCTGGTGCTCGGGCGCGACGTCACGACGGAGCGGGCGGCCGAGGCCGAGCGGCTGCGCCTGCAGCACGAGGTCGAGCACCTGCAGCGGCTGGAGAGCCTGGGGCAGCTCGCGGGCGGCGTCGCCCACGACTTCAACAACCTGCTGGCCGTCATCAACCTCACCGCCGAGATGCTGCAGTCATCGCTGGAGCCGGACAGCCCGCAGGCGGCCCAGACCGAGCAGATCCTGGCGGCGACGGCCCGCGGGGTGGCACTGACCCGCAAGATGCTCGTCTTCGCCCATCGCGAGCCCGGCCGCCAGGTCGTCGTCGACCTCAACGAGGTCGTCCGCCGGGCCGAGGTGCTGATCGAGCCCAGCCTCGGCGAGCGGGTGACGCGCACGACCGACCTGACGCCGGGCCCCGCACTCGTGGTCGGCGACCCGCTGCAGCTCGAGCAGGTGGTCATCAACCTGGCGCTCAACGCGCGCGACGCCATGCGCTCCGGACGCGGCCGGCTGCGGATCGCCACCAGCGTCGTGCACGTGGACGAGGACTCCGCGATGCGCCGGGGGGTCACCCTGGCCGCAGGAGAGTACGTCGTCATGTCGGTCACCGACGACGGGTCCGGCATGGACGAGCAGACGCTGGCCCACGCCCTGGAGCCGTTCTTCACGACCAAGCCGACCGGCCAGGGCACCGGGCTCGGGCTCGCCATGGTCTACGGCGTCGCGGCGAGCGCCGGCGGCACGGTGCTGGTGCGGTCGCTGCCCGACGTCGGGACCACCGTCGACCTCTACCTGCCGGTCGTCGAAGGTGCCCCCGAGACCGAGCCGGTCCGCCGGCCGGCCCCGTTGGACGGCCAAGGCGAGCTGGTGCTCGTCGTCGAGGACGCGCCGGAGCTGCGCGCGCTGGTGGTCGCCGTGCTCTCCCGGGCCGGCTACCGGGTGATCTCCCACGCCGACCCGGTGCAGGCGCTGGCGGCGGCCATGCCCCGGACCCCCGACCTGCTCGTCAGCGACGTGGTCATGCCGGGGATGGACGGCCCGTCGCTCGCCGCCGAGCTGCGCGGCCGGCACCCCGGGCTGCGGGTGCTGCTGATGTCGGGCTACAGCCCGGAGCACGCGCTCGGCGGCGCCGCCTCGAGCGATCCGCTGCTGCCCAAGCCCTTCGTCGCCGAGGACCTGCTGCACGCCGTGCGCGACGTGCTCGACGAGCCGGCGGGCGACGGCCTCGACGAGCCGGCGGGCGACGGCCTCGACGCACCACCCGGCGGCTGAGCCGGCGCCGGTGTCGGGACCCGCGCGTACCGTCGGGAAGCGATCCGCCACGCTCGGCGTTGGACGGGTGTAATCGTGATTACAGGAGGCGCCCGTGTCGATGTCGCAGAGCCCGTGGGCGGCGATGCGCTCCCTCACCCGTGACGGTGAGGTTGCGAAGAAGAAGCTTGCCCCGGGCACGATCCCGCGCATCGCCGCGTTCGCGCGCCCCTACAAGAAGCAGGTCTCGATCTTCCTGGTCCTCGTCGTGCTGGACGCGATGCTCGTCGTCGCGCTGCCACTGCTCTTCAAGGTGATCATCGACCAGGGAGTGCTCAAGGACGACCGCGGTGTCGTGGTCGGCGTGGCGCTGGCAGTGGCCGGGCTCGCCGTCTTCGACGGGATCCTCACGCTCTTCCAGCGACTGCTGTCATCGCAAGTCGGCGAAGGCCTCATCTACGACCTGCGCACCCGGGTCTTCACCCACGTGCAGCAGATGCCGGTCGCGTTCTTCACGCGCACCCAGACCGGTGCCCTCGTCAGCCGCCTCAACACCGACGTCATCGGCGCTCAGCAGGCCTTCACGTCGACGCTGTCCTCGGTCGTGTCCAACGTCATCGGCCTGGTGCTTGTGCTGATCACCATGCTCGTCCTGTCCTGGCAGGTCACGCTCGCCGCCCTTGTGCTGACCCCGCTCTTCCTCCTGCCGGCCCGCTGGGTCGGCCGCAAGCTGCAGGCCATCACCCGCGAGGCGATGCAGCTCAACGCCTCGATGAGCACGACGATGACCGAGCGGTTCAACGTGTCCGGCGCGCTGCTGGTCAAGCTGTTCGGCCGGATGCCCGACGAGTCCGAGGCCTTCTCCGACAAGGCCGGCCGGGTGCGCGACATCGGCATCAAGCAGGCGATGTACGGCCGAGTGTTCTTCACCAGCCTGACGCTGGTCGCCTCGCTGGCCACGGCGATGATCTACGGCTTCGGCGGCGTGCTGGCGATCGAGGGGACCATCGGCGTCGGCACCCTGGTGGCGCTGACCGCGCTTCTGGGCCGCCTCTACGGGCCGCTGACCGCGCTGTCCAACGTGCAGGTCGACGTCATGACGGCGCTGGTGAGCTTCGAGCGGGTCTTCGAGGTGCTCGACCTGCCGCCGATGATCGACGACAAGCCGGACGCCGAGCAGCTGCCCCGCGGGCCCAGCGACGTGGAGCTGCGCGACGTGTCGTTCCGATACCCCACGGCCGACGAGGTGTCGCTGGCGTCGCTGGAGTCGGTCGCCGTGCTGGACCAGGCGCCCAGCCAGCAGGTGCTCGACGGCGTCTCCTTCGTCGTCCCGGCAGGCACCATGACCGCCCTCGTCGGCCCGTCCGGGGCCGGCAAGACCACCATCACCAGCCTGGTCGGCCGCCTCTACGACGCGGTCGCGGGCTCGGTGCGGGTCGGCGGGCGCGACGTACGCGACGTGAAGCTCGCGTCGCTGCACGAGGTCGTCGGTGTCGTGACCCAGGACGCGCACATGTTCCACGAGACGATCCGCAGCAACCTGCTCTACGCCCGGCCCGACGCGACCGACGAGCAGCTCGTCGACGCCCTGCGCGCCGCGCAGATCTGGGACCTGGTCGCGTCGCTGCCTGACGGGCTCGACACGACGGTCGGCGACCGCGGCTACCGGCTCTCCGGAGGCGAGAAGCAGCGGCTCGCGATCGCCCGCCTCCTGCTCAAGGCGCCCGACGTGGTCGTCCTCGACGAGGCCACGGCGCATCTCGACTCCGAGTCCGAGGTCGCCGTGCAGCGTGCCCTCAAGGTCGCGCTCGAGGGGCGGACCTCCCTGGTCATCGCGCACCGGCTCTCGACGGTGCGCGAGGCGGACCAGATCCTCGTCGTCGACGACGGCCGGGTGGTCGAGCGAGGGCGGCACACCGAGCTGCTCGCGGCGGGCGGGCTCTACGCCGAGCTCTATCGCACGCAGTTCGCTGCGCAGGAGGACGGCCCCGTCGTCCGCGACCCGGCCGAGGTCGCCTGAGGGGACCGGCCGTGCCCCCGGCAGGATGGCGGCATGGACTTCGGGCGCAGCGAGCGCGGGCAGCACTACCTCGACCGCCTGCAGGCGTTCATGGACGAGCACGTCCTCCCGGCCGAGCCGGTCTACGCGGCCCAGCGGGCCGAGCTGGTCGCCGCCGGGCGCCCGCACGGGTTGCCGCCCGTGGTGGAGGAGCTCAAGGCCGAGGCACGGCGTCGTGGGCTGTGGAACCTGTTCCTGCCTGACGCCGACGACCCGGCGCACGGGCTCGGCGTCCTGGACTACGCGCCGCTCGCCGAGCTCACCGGCTGGTCTCCCGAGCTGGCCCCGGAGGCGACCAACTGCGCCGCGCCGGACACCGGCAACATGGAGATCCTGCACCTCTTCGGCACCGCCGAGCAGAAGGAGCGCTGGCTGGCGCCGCTGCTGGCGGGCGAGATCCGGTCGGCCTTCGCGATGACCGAGCCGGACGTGGCCTCCAGCGACGCGCGCAACATCCGCACCTCGATCGACCGCGACGGGGACGAGTACGTCGTCAACGGCCGCAAGTGGTGGACCACGGGGGCGCTCGACGAGCGGTGCCGGGTGCTGGTGGTCATGGGCAAGACCGACCCGGCGGCGGAGGCCCACCGCCAGCAGTCGATGGTGCTGGTGCCGATGGACAGTCCCGGCGTCGAGGTCGTGCGCAACGTCGACGTCTTCGGCTACGCCGACCAGCACGGTCATGCGGAGATGACCTTTACCGACGTGCGGGTCCCGGTGTCGAACCTGCTCGGCGAGGAGGGCGGCGGCTTCGCCGTCGCCCAGGCCCGACTCGGCCCGGGCCGGATCCACCACTGCATGCGCGCCCTGGGCATGGCCGAGCGTGCGCTGCGGCTGATGGTCGACCGGGCCACCGAGCGGGAGGCCTTCGGCCGGCCGCTGGCCCACCAGGGTGTCGTCCAGGAGTGGATCGCCACGTCGCGGGTCGAGATCGAGCAGGCCCGGCTGCTCACCCTCAGGGCGGCGTGGATGATCGACACGGCTGGGGCCAAGGGGGCCCGCAAGGAGATCGCGGCGATCAAGGTCGTCGCCCCCCGGGTGGCGCTCGCGGTCGTGGACCGGGCGATCCAGACCTTCGGCGGCGCCGGGGTGAGTCCCGACACCCCGCTCGCCTCGATGTGGGCCGGCCTGCGCACCTTGCGCATCGCCGACGGCCCCGACGAGGTGCACCTGCGCGACATCGCGCGCCTCGAGCTGCGTGAGCGCGCCGCCGAGAGGTCGTCGGCCGGGTGACCGTCGAGGTCCGCGACGTCCGCGCCGAGGACGCGTTCGACGTCGCGGCGGTGCACGGCTGGCTGCAGCGTGAGTCGCCGGAGCTGGCCGGGCAGCCGCTGCCGCAGGTCCGGCAGTTCGCGGGGGGAGCGAGCAACCTCACCTACCTGCTGGCGTACGGCGACCGCGACCTCGTCCTGCGCCGGCCGCCGCGCGGCCGGAAGGCTGCCTCCGCCCACGACATGGGCCGCGAGGTGCGGGTCCAGGAGCGGATCCGCCCGGTCTTCCCCGTCGTCCCACGCATCTACGGGTTCTGCCAGGACGAGTCGCTGATCGGCAGCGAGTTCTACGTCATGGAGCGGCTGCACGGCGTGATCCTCGGACGGCCGCTGCCCGAAGGGCTGCTCCTGGACCGCGACGACGCGAGGACGCTGGGCGAGAGGCTCTTCGACACTCTGGCCGACCTGCACTCCGTCGACGTCGAGGCGGCCGGGCTGGCGGACCTGGGCCGAGGCCCCGGCTACGTCCGGCGCCAGGTATCCGGGTGGTCGAGCCGCTTCCGCGACGCGCGGACCGACGACGTGCCGGACGGGGAGGTCGTGATGGCCTGGCTGGACAGCCGGCAGCCGGCCGACGTGGCCGCGCGCCTCCTGCACGGGGACTGGAAGATGGACAACCTCGTCCTCGACATGCCTGTGTCACCCCGGGTCACCGGGGTCCTCGACTGGGAGATGGCCACGGTCGGCGACCCGCTGATGGACCTCGGCTCGGCCCTGGCCTACTGGGTCGGCGCGGCCGACGACCCGGCGTTCCGCGCGCTCGCCTCGCAGGTGAGCGACCTGCCCGGCATGCCGACGCGCGAGCAGGTGGTGGCGCGTTACCTCGACCGGACCGGCCTGCCGGTGGACGACTGGACCTTCTACGAGGTCTTCGGGCTGTTCCGGCTGGCCGTGATCGTCCAGCAGATCTGGGCCCGCTACCGGGCGGGCAGCACGACCAACGCGCGCTTCGCATCCTTCGGGTCGGTGGCCGGGGTGCTCCTGGACCGCGCCGAGCGGCTGACCTGACAAGCCGTTAGCGGCCCGGCCCGCCCGGGCCATCAGCCGTCGATCGATGCCATGTTCGCTTCGTCGTGGCGTTCACCGGCGGCCGGGGTGAGCCTGTTGAGTCGGTCGAGCTGGCCGGTGGTGAGCTCTACGCCGTCCGCGGCCGTGTTCTCCTCGACTCGGGCGACGCGACGGGTGCCCTCGATCTCTTGGCGAGCTGGACGACCACACCGCGCGTCCGGCACCACCAAACCGCCGTGGACGACATCTCGTGAAAGTCCGCGCTCATCTGCCGCGATGGCGCACTACAGTAGTGCCCTTCTGACGTTCGGACGTTCCGCGGAAAGGCGTCCGGCGGGAGCAGCACTTCTGGTGCCGTAGCGGCCGAGATCGGGTCACCGGCGACCCCGAGCGATCACCGCAACAACTCGAGGTGCCGGTTCGTCCTTAGAAGCCGGCGCAGGTTGCCTCCCCGGACCGCCTTGTGCGCCGGGATCGCACCTCGCGCAGATGCGTCACGTCGTCGCGCGCGCCACACCGGCCAGCGACTCGGTGAGCAGGTCGGGCATGCCGTTCTGGTCCGCGTAGTCCGCGAGGGCCGCGCACAGGCACAGCGCGAGGACCCGGGCCCGCAGCTCGCGCGGCCGGTCCGGCCGGGCGCCGTACGCCTCGAAGAACGCGTCCCGCACCGACCCGCTGAACGCGGCGTAGGCGAGGGACAGGTCGAGCGCCGGGTCGGCGAGGCACGAGTCGCCCCAGTCGATGACGCCGGCCGCGGTGCCGTCAGGAGCGATTAGTAGGTGCCGCAGGTGCAGGTCGCCCTGGACGAGCACCGGCTCGCCGGTCGGCGGCCCCAGCGGGTCGGCGGCCGCCACGATGTCGTCGACGGCGCGGTCCACCGCCGAGCCGGCCACCCAGGTGCCGCGGCTCGCCAGCAGGTCGAGGAAGTCCCGTGTCATCGGGCCGCGGGTGCTCGGGATCGCCCGACGCATGGGGTCCGTCAGCAGGTCGGCTCCGAGCTCACCGGCCAGCGCCGGGTCGTGCAGGACGCGCAGGAAGCCACCGATCTCGCGGGCCAGCCGCTCGCGCGCGTCGTCGGGCAGGCCGGCCTCGGCCAGCTCACGGCCGGAAAGGAACGGCGCGCCCCAGAAGGTCCACGGGAACTCGTCGGTCGGCCGCCCGACGAGCTGGGGGACCGGCACCGGCAGCGGGAGCTGCGGGGCCAGCGCGGGCAGCAGCGCGATCTCGCGCAGCAGGGTCGGCACGGCGACCTCGCGGCGGGGGAAGCGGACCGCCCAGGTGCCGTCGACCAGGTAGACCGTGACGTCCCAGCCGACTCCCAACGGTTCGACGCTTTCCAGCGCGAGGTCAGGGAACTGCTCCCGCAGCAGGACACGCGCCAGTTCCTCGCCGACCACACGCTCGGGCTCCCAGACGTTCACTCTCCCGACGGTAGCCAGGAGTCGTCAGAGCGCGCGGGAAAGACCGCCGTCGACCGGGATCGCGGCGCCGTTGAGGTACGACGCGGCCGGTGACAGGGCGAAGGCAGCCACCCGGCCGAACTCGGCCGCCTCGCCGTAGCGCCCGAGCGGGATCCGCCGCTCGAACTCTTCGCGCTGTTTCTTGGGCCGCCCGCTCGCCTGGTCCAGCTCGCGGACGCGGTCGGTGTCCAGCCGGCCGGGGAGCAGCGAGAGCACCCGGATGTTCCGCGGGCCGAGCTCGTCGGCCATGGTCTTGGCGAGCATGCCGAGCCCGGGGCGCAGCCCGTTGGACGACGCGAGCCCGTCGATCGGCTGCTTCACCGACAGGGACAGGACGAAGGCGATCGCGCCGCCCTCGTGGCCGATCGCGGAGGCGACCGCGCGCACGATGCGCACCGTGCCCAGGAACACCGACTCGAACGAGCTGCGCCACACCTCGTCGGTCAGTTCGAGCGCCGGTCCGCCGGGCGGGCCTCCGACGCTGACCAGGGCGCCGTCGAGACGACCGAAGCGACCCACCGCGGCGCCGGCCAGCCGGGCGCCGAGACCCGCGTCGGCCATGTCGCCGGGCACGGCCAACGCGTGGTCCGGCCCGCCGAGCTCGGCAGCCGCCGCGGTCAGCCGCTTCTCTTCGCGGGAGCAGAGGACGACCCGGGCCCCGTCAGCGACCAGCGCCTGTGCGCTGGCCAGCCCCAGGCCCCGACTGCCTCCGGTGACGACGTACACGTGGTCGCGCAGTCCGAGATCCATGACGGACATCCTGCCCATAGGGTGCTGCGGTGCAATCGCTGACCCGGCCGCGACGGCTGCGTCCGGGCGACCGGGTCGCCGTGGTCGCGCCGAGCGGCCACGTCGCGCGGGACCGGCTGGAGCGCGGCTGCGAGCTGCTGCGGTCGTGGGGCCTCGAGGTGGTCGTCGGCGAGCACGCGCTGGCCAGGACCCGGCACCACGCGGGCACCGATGCCGAGCGCGCGGCCGACCTGCAGTCGGCCTGGTGCGACCCCTCGACGGCGGCGGTGCTGTGCGCCCGCGGGGGCAGCGGCGCGGCCCGGCTGGTCGACCGACTGGACTGGGCGGCGATGGCCGCGGCCGGCCCGAAGGTGCTGGTCGGCTTCAGCGACGTGACCGTCCTGCATGAGGCGGTGGCCCACCACCTGGGGCTGGTCGGGCTCTTCGGCCCGATGCCGGCGGCGGCGGTGTTCGGCGGTGAGCACCCGGACCCGGTGAGCGTCGAGCACCTCCGGCGAACACTCTTCGAGCCCGACGCGGTGCGCCAGCTGGCGTGGCCGGGCTCGACGGTTTGCCACGTCGCGGGGCGGGCCACCGGCCTGACCGTCGGCGGCACCCTGGCGTTGCTGGCCAACACCGTCGGCACCGCGGAGTCCCGGCCGGGCTCCGGCGGCATCGCGGTGCTCGAGGACGTCGCCGAGCCCGCCTACCGCCTCGACTCCCTGCTCACCCAGCTGCTGCGCACCGGCTGGTTCGACGGGGTGGCCGGTGTCGTGCTCGGCTCGTGGGTCGACTGCGGCGACGGGGCGGTCGACACCGTCGCCGAGCGGCTGGCCGGCCTCGGCGTCCCGCTGATGTCCGGACTGCCCTTCGGGCACGGCATCCCGCAGCTGACGGTGCCGCTCGGCGTCGAGGCCGAGCTCGACGCTGCCGCCGGGACGCTCACCACGCTGGTGCCGGCCCTGCGCTGATGCTCGTCCGGACGTACGACCTCAGCGACCGCGCGGCGGTCTACGACATCTGCCTTCGCACCGGTGACGACGGTGGCGACGCCTCCGGCCAGGTCTCCGCCGAGCTGATGGGTGACGTCTGGGTCGGCCCCTACCTCGCGCTCGAGCCGGCGACCTGCTGGGTGGCGGTCGAGGGCGGCGCCGTCGTGGGCTACGTCATCGGAACGCCGGACACCCGCCGTTACGAGGCGGCGTGCGAGGCGGGGTGGTGGCCGCGGCTGAGGCGGCGGTACGTCGCCCCGCAGCTCGACGAGACGGACCCGCGGGGCTGGACTCTCGACCAGCGGCTCCGCCACCTCGTGCACCACCCGCCGCGCTCGCCCGACGACGTGGTCGCCGGCCACCCGGCGCACCTGCACCTCAACCTGCTGCCGGTGGCGGAGGGCCGTGGCATCGGCCGGGCCCTGCTGACCGAGGCCCTCGGGGCACTGGGTGTGCAGGGCGCGCCCGGTGTGCACGTCGGGGTCAGCCCCACCAACGCGCGCGGGCTCCGGTTCTGGAACCGCGGCGGCTTCGTGCCGGTCCGGCAGGACCCGGGTGTCGACTGGCTGGGCCGCCCGGTGCCCGAGCTCAGTCGGCGCGCTGCTCGGCAGGTGCTTCGCGGCCCGGGGCGGGCACGTCCTCCAGGTTCAGCGCCGAGTTGACCAGCGCGAGGTGGCTGTAGGCCTGCGGCACGTTGCCGAGCTGGCGGCCGGCCTCGACGTCGTACTCCTCGGCGAGCAGGCCGACGTCGTTGCGCAGGTCGAGGAGCCGCTCGAACAGCGCGCGTCCCTCGTCGATCCGGCCGTCCAGGGCCAGCGCGTCGGCCAGCCAGAACGAGCACGCCAGGAAGGCACCCTCGTCGCCGGGCAGGCCGTCGACCGACCCGGCGGCCGCGCCGGTGTCCGCGCCGTCGGCGTCGACGTCGTACCGACGGATCAGCCCACCGTCGGTGCAGAGCTCGCGCTGGACGGCCCGCACGGTGCCGCGCACGCGCTCGTCGTCAGCGGGCAGGAAGCCGACCTGGGGGATGAGCAGCGTCGCGGCGTCCAGGCCGCGGGAGCCGTAGTACTGGGTGAAGGTGCCGCGGTCGGTGTCGAAGCCCTTGGCGCAGACGTCGGCGTGGATCTCCTCGCGCAGCGCCCGCCACCGGTCGACCGGACCCTCCAGGCCGGAGCTCTCGACGGTCCGCACCGCGCGGTCGGCGGCCACCCAGGCGAGCACCTTGGAGTGGGTGAAGTGCTGACGCGGACCGCGCACCTCCCACAGCCCCTCGTCGGGGTCGCGCCACCCGCTCTCGAGCCAGGTCATCAGGCCCCGCTGCATGCGCCAGGCGTCCTCGTTGGGGTCCAGGCCGTACGTCCGGGCCAGCCACAGCGTGTCCATGACCTCGCCGTAGACGTCCAGCTGGCGCTGCCCGGCCGCGTCGTTGCCGACCCGGACCGGCGCCGACGCCTCGTAGCCGGCCAGCCACGGCAGCACCTGCTCAGGCACCCGGCGCTCACCGGCCACGCCGTACAGGATCTGCAGCCGGCCGGGCGCGCCGGCGATGGCCCGCAGCAGCCACTCGCGCCAGGCGACGGCCTCGTCCGCGTAGCCGGTCTTGACCAGGGCCTGCAGGGTGAACGTCGCGTCGCGCAGCCAGCAGAAGCGGTAGTCCCAGTTGCGCACGCCGCCCAGCTGCTCGGGCAGGGAGGTCGTCGCGGCGGCGACGATCCCGCCGGTCGGGGCGTAGGTGAGCGCTTTGAGCGTGAGCAGCGAGCGGACGACCGCCTCGCGGTAGCGGCCCTCGTACCGGCACTGCGCCGCCCAGTCGGTCCAGAACCGCTCGGTGTCCTCCAGCGCGGCAAGCGGGTCGACCGGGTTGGGCCGGTGGACGTACGACGGGTTCCAGGTGAGGACGAACGAGACGCGCTGGCCGGCCTCCACGGTGAAGTCGGCGAACGACGCGAAGTCTCGGCCGTGGTGGGCGACGTCCGACGCCAGCCAGACCGAGTCGGGGCCGGCGACCGCGGCGATCATGCCGTCGAGGTGGCGCACCCACGGCACGACGTCGCCGTAGCCCGGCCGCAGCCGCAGCTCGCTGCGCATCCGCACCGAGCCGGCGATGCCCTCGACGATGCGCACCACGTCGGGTGCCTCGCCGCGCTCCGGCATGAAGTCGATGACCCGCACCGACCCGTCGGGACCGTCCCACTCGGACTCGAGGATCATCGTGTCGCCGCGGTAGGAGCGGCGGGTGGCCGGCCCGCCGTCGCGCGGCGCGACCCGCCAGTGGCCGTTCTCCTCGGTGCCGACGAGGTTGGCGAAGACCGCGTCGGAGTCGAATCGCGGGAAGCACAGCCAGTCGATCGACCCGTCGCGACCGACCAGGCCGGCCGCGAGGCGGTCGGAGATGAGGGCGTAGTCCTCGATGCGCAGCGTCACGGGCGCACCCGTACCCGCGTCAGGGGCTGTTCGCGCGTCGTTCCGGCGGTCAGGTCGGCCTCCTCGCGCCGGGCGAGCAGGACGTAGCCGCCGAGCGCGAGCAGGGCGAACAGGAACCACTGGAAGGCGTAGGCCAGGTGCGGGCCCTCGCTCGGCTCCGGAGCGGGCAGCCGCTCCGGGCGGTCGCGCAGGCGCGGTTGCTCGGCGGTCACTTCCCCGTAGCCTCCGTAGACCGGGTAGGGCAGCGTCTTCGCGATGGCCGGGACGTCGATCCGGGTCACCTGGCCCTCGGGCGGTGTTCCGGTGGTGGAGGGCGGCTCGCTCTGCCTGATCCGGGCCGTGACCGTCACCTCGCCGGACGGCGGCGGCGGTACGTCCGGCAGCGACTCGGCCGTCGGGCCACCGGGCACCCAGCCGCGCACCGCGAGCAGCGCCGGGCCGGCGTCGGTCACGAACGGGGTCAGCACGTAGTAGCCGACCTGCCCCTGGAACGGGCGGGTCCGGACCAGCAGCCGCCGGTCCTCGTCGTAGCGACCGGTCGCACGGATCCGGGCGAACTGGTCGCCGTCGCGCGGTTCCCGGCCCACCGACAGCAGCTCGGCGGGCGCCACCGGCGCGCTGGTCAGGTTGCGGCGGAGCAGGTCGTTGCGCTCGTGGCGCTGCCCCAGCCGGTCCAGCTGCCACCGGCCGAGCAGAACGCAACCCAGTGCCACCAGGAGGGCCACGACGAGGAGGCCGACCCACCGCCTGGACAGCAGGAACCGGTAGGGCCGACGCACTGCTCCGCCCTGCGGACCGGCCATCACCGCAGACCGTAACCCGCCGTTGTCGGCCGGGGGACGTAGGGTGGACCGGTGCTGGTGGACACCTTCGGTCGTGTGGCGACCGACCTGCGGGTCTCGCTGACCGACAAGTGCAACCTGCGGTGCTCCTACTGCATGCCGCCCGAGGGGCTGGAGTGGCTGCCCGGCCCCGAGCTGCTCACCGACGACGAGGTCGTGCGGCTGGTGTCGGTCGCCGTGGCCGAGGGCGTCACCGAGGTCCGCTTCACCGGCGGCGAGCCGCTGCTGCGCCGGGGTCTGGTGTCGATCGTCGAGCGGGTCACCGCGCTGGAGCCCCGGCCGCACACCTCGCTGACCACCAACGGCATCGGGCTGGCCAAGGTCGCCGGAGCGCTGGCCGACGCCGGGCTGGACCGGGTCAACGTCTCGCTGGACACGCTCGACGCGCAGCGGTTCGCGACCATCGCCCGGCGGGACCGGCTCTCCGACGTGCTCGACGGCCTGGCCGGCGCCGAGGCAGCGGGCCTGACCCCGGTCAAGGTCAACGCGGTGCTGGTGCGCGGCGTCAACGACGACGAGGCGGTCCCGCTGCTGCGGTGGGCGATCGACCACGGCTACCTGCTGCGGTTCATCGAGCAGATGCCCCTCGACGCGCAGCACGGCTGGGACCGCAGCCAGATGGTCGACGCCGACGAGATCCTGGCCCGGCTGGCCGACGCGTTCACCCTGACCGAGGTGCCCGAGGACCGGGGCAGCGCGCCCGCCGAGGAGTGGCTGGTCGACGGCGGCCCCGGCCGGGTCGGCGTCATCGGGTCGGTCACCCGGCCGTTCTGCGGAGCGTGCGACCGGGTGCGGCTGACCGCCGACGGGCAGCTGCGCAACTGCCTGTTCGCCCGCGAGGAGTCCGACCTGCGCACGGCGATGCGCGCCGGGGTCGACGACGACGGGCTCGCTGCGCGGATGCGGGCCTCGCTGCTGGCCAAGCGGGCCGGGCACGGCATCGGCGACCCCGGCTTCCTGCAGCCCGACCGGCCGATGTCGGCGATCGGCGGCTAGCTAGCCCTCCTGACCCGAGAGCCGGTCCACGGCGGGCGATGCGGACGCCGAGGCGTGCCACTCGGCGATCGAGCGGGTCTCCCGCATGAACCCTCGGGAGGCGAGGAACTCGGTCAGCGACTCCTTGTGCTCGTCGCACGCGGTCCAGGTCTTGCGCCGGTCCGGCGTGTGCAGCCGCGGATTGTTCCAGGCGAGGACCCAGGCGGCGTCGGCACGGCACCCCTTCGCCGAGCACACCGGCGAGGCGGCTTCAGGGCCCTCGGTCACCGGCTACCCCCGACAGGGCGATGCCGGGCAGCCACGGGGGGAGCCGCCCGGCATCGCGCTCGAGTCGTCGCGCGGAAGAGCCGCACGACGCTGTGGCGGGAGTATTGCACGGATCGATGTCACCTCAAGAGCCCGAGCGGCCAATTGCGCGCCGGTCGTCCGCAAGGTCCGATTCGGGCAGGTCGACCACCCTCTCGCGGCCCCCGTTGGCGAACACCACCGACAGGTAGGGGAGCGCGATCGCGCCCGCGATGAAGACCCAGCGCAGCCAGCCGTCGAAGACCACGGCGAGCACGAAGCAGATCGTGCGGATGCCCATGGAGATCAGGTAGCGCCGGGTGCGGGTGTCGACGTCCTCCCGGACGCCGCGCCGGGCGCCGGTGATCTGGTAGACCGGCTCCCGGGCGCCGGACCGCCTGCGCAGGAGCCGTGGTGCGCGCTGCGAGGTGCGGGCCACGCGTCTCACCCTAACCGCCCCAGACCGACCCGACACCCTTCGAGGAGCACCGGATGAGCAACCGCACCTACCGCGTCACCGAGATCGTCGGCACCTCCGAGGAGGGGGTCGACGCCGCCATCCGCAACGGCCTGGCCAGGGCCGCCCAGACCCTGCGCCACCTGGACTGGTTCGAGGTCACCCAGGTGCGTGGCCAGGTGGTCGACGGGGCGCCGCAGCACTTCCAGGTCGGCATGAAGGTGGGCTTCCGCCTCGAGGACGCCTGACGGCGCCACGGGAGGCGCGGCTGGGGGCATGCCCGGTAGTTCGTGCCCGGTGCTGCCCGCGGATGCGTGACGAGCGCGCCGTACGTCATCGTCGGCCGTCCGAGGAGGCGAGTCAGGGCTCGACGGCCCGGACCGCCTGGGCCGGGTTGCCGACCACGACCACGTCCGGCGGGACGTCCTTGGTGACGACGGCGCCGCGCCGACGACGCTGTTGGCGCCGATCGTGACTCCGGGCAGTACGACCGCGCCACCGCCGAGCCAGACGTTGTCACCGATCGTGATCGGCAGCGCCGCCTCCCACTTGTCGCGGCGGGGGCCGGCGGCCACCGGGTGGGTCGGGGTGAGCAGCTGCACGTGGGGGCCCATCTGCACGTCGTCGCCGATGGTGATGGCGCCGACGTCGAGGGCCACGAGGCCGTAGTTGGCGAACGTGCGGGCGCCGACCGAGATCAGGGCCCCGTAGTCGACGTAGAGCGGAGGCCGGATCTCGGTCCCCTCGCCGACCGACCGAGCAAGGACTCGAGCAGGTGCCGCCGCAGCGGCCCCTGGCGCGGGGTCGTCGCGTTGTAGGAGGCCATCAGGTCCTGCGCCGCGGCGAGGTGCTCGGCGATCTCCGGGTCGTCCGCGACGTACAGGTCGCCGGCGAGCATCCGCTCGCGCATCGAGCGGGGGTCGTCGTCCCTCGGCGCTGCCACGGGAGGACCCTAGCCATCCGGCCCGGGTTCAGGAGAAGCCGGGAGGCCGCGGGACCGAGCCCTCGAGCGTCCGCAGCCGCATCGAGCGCACCCGTTCGGCATGGTCCGGGTCGCCCGCCCGGTTGCGCGCCTCGAACGGGTCCTCCCGGTAGTCGTAGAGCTCCTCGAAGCCGTCCGCGTAGCGCGCGAACAGGAAGTGGTCGGTGCGCAGCCCGCAGTAGGCCGGGTGCGGCACCGATCCGTCCAGCCGCTGCCACTTGCGTCCCTCGACGAGCACGCCGGACCGCTTCTCGTCGCTCATGACGCTGGTCCCGTCGGTGTCCAGGGTTGCGCCGGTCGCCTCGATGATGGTGGTGGTCACGTCGACCGTCGCGACCAGCCGCCGGTCGACCTCGCCGGCGTCGACGTGGCCGTCCCAGCGCACCACGAGCGGCACGTCCGTCGCGAAGCGGTAGGGCAGGGACTTGCCGATCATGCGGTGGTCGCCGGTCATCAGGCCGTTGTCCGACATGTAGATCAGAAGCGTGTTGTGCAGCCGGCCTGACTCGCGGAGGGCATCGACGATCTCGGCCACGGCGTCGTCGACGGATGCCAGCTGCTCCTGCTGCCTCGCCCGGACCCAGTCGATGGTCGCCTGCTTCACCCGCGGGCGGTCCCTCAGGAAGGGCGGCTTGTCCGCCACCCTCTCGGTGACCGAGCGCGGCTGGTACGTCGGCAGGTCGGCGAAGTCGCCCTTGTGCCGCGGTGCCGGCCGGTAGGGCTTGTGCGGGCCGAACGGCGAGAACAGCAGGAACAGCGGCTGGTCGGGATCGGTGCTGCGGATGAACCGGGCGGCTCGCCCGCCGAGCACGTCGGTGGAGTAGTCCGCTGCGTCCTTCCCGTGGTGGCTGCCGTCGGTGAGCGTGTAGTCGTAGTAGGCGCCGGTGCGCTTCCGGAAGGTGAGGAAGACGTCCCACCCCGGCGGCCGGTGACCGGCCGTGAGGCCCAGCTCGTTCTGGGCGAAGCCGTTGAGGTACTTGCCGACGATGCCGGTGCGGTAGCCATGCCCTTGCAGCGCCGTCGCCAGGGTGCGGCTCTCGTTGCCGTTGTCGAAGAAGG
Organism: Actinomycetes bacterium; assembly: GCA_035489715.1. Classification (NCBI taxonomy): domain Bacteria; kingdom Bacillati; phylum Actinomycetota; class Actinomycetes; species Actinomycetes bacterium. Next base: position 2,799 of record DATHAP010000023.1, on the reverse strand, counting down.
TCCGCCACCCGCCGTCCGGGTGCGAGTTGCCGTAGACCCCGGTCCGCCGGGCGGACAGACCGGTCAGCAAGGATGACCGAGAGGGGCAGCAGGTCGGCGTGGGCGACACCATCCGGCTGAACCGGGTGCCCTTGCCGACGATGTGCTCACGCACCGCCGGCATGTGCGGCAGCGTGTCCGGGCGCTGGTCGTCGGTGAGGATCACGACCACGTCGGGGCGCCCGCGGCGGGCAGCGGCCGTGTGCTCTTCCGACGAAGCGTCCACCCTGACTCCTTCTGCGCGGCTTGCGACGACGACGCACCTACCCGCGAGGACTGTCGGTCACGCGCGGGAGGAAGGGCGTGTGCTGCGGTCAGCCGCCTAGCTGGCCTTGGACACCGACGACATGTTGTCCTCACCCCGCATAGTTGGCAACGGTTGACTGTGCATGGCACTTGCCCTCTAACCTGCGGAAACGCTGCTGACAACCGTTGGCAGTAGTTGACCGCAAGCGAACGTCTTGCGGACTATCTGCGGACTCACAAGGGGACCCCATGGGGAACGAATCCTCGAGCGGACCCCGCGGGCGGCTCCAACCGGCGGTTGGCATCGCTGCTGGTAGGCGTCAGTGCGTTGCTTGGTGCGTCCCTCAGCCTCCTCGCAGCGTGGATCAGCGACGACGCACAAGAGGGATCGGCTGCGCGAGACGTCACCGATGTCCGCTCAGCGCCAGCAGCACCACGCAGCCGATGAGGACGATCACACCGATGGACGCCACCACGTCACCCAACCCGGTGCTCCCCGTCTCAGTCAGCGTTGGCGCCAGACGGCGAACCCAAACGGAATGAGCGCGGCGGCCGCGACCGCACCGCTCGACAATGCGCCCGCCAGGAGCAGGACCAAGACCGCTGACGAGAGATAGACCGTGACGTCGAAGAGCCGACCCTGTTTCCCCGTCGCGCCATGGCTGGGACCTTACCGGCATGGTGGACAAGGAGGGTCAGGCTTACTCATGCTGCTCTGGCACCAGCGACGCTAGGTCGACGAGCTCGGCCACGGTGGCGCAGTCTGCGAGGTAGCTGCCTCTCCGGACCCGCAGCATCTGCCGAGCCGGCTGGTCGAGGTGACGAGTGACGAGGATGCGCTCCACGCGCACCCCATCCGGGCCGATCAGCGCCTCGCGCACGGGCGGTGATGCCACGTCCCTGGCGTTGGGGTCGCAGGACGGCTTACCTATGCGTCGAGTGGCTCGGCTGATACGCCGGCCACGTGGACTGAACGTCCTCTACCAGGCGACTCACCCTCGGCACGTCCTCCGCGGACACGATGGCGTCCGGAGCTCCTTCCTGCACGGCTGCTGTCGCTGACGGAAGGGCGGAGTTGAGGCGCCGCCGCGCTTCGACGAAGGCCAAGTACTTCTCACGCTTGCGTGGGTTCACCATGGCAGCGACGGTAGCCCTGACGGATTGCTGTCAACCCCGGGTTGTCACCGATGTCGTATCCGGATCGTGACCGTCCTAGTCTCGATCCGTGCCGCCCGACCACGGCGTCACCCGCTACACCGACTACGGGTGCCGCTGCGAGCCGTGCGTCGAGGCGCAGCGAGAGTCGATCCGTCGCCGGCTTGGCCGATCACAGCGGACCCCGTAACGCCCACCGATCCGCTCGGTATCCGGCATTCTGTCGCGCACCACCGCAAGTGATACTGGCCAGGTGAGGGTCACTCGAGACGACGTTCTCGCCGCATCCCGTCGCATCGAGGGGCGCATCCGTCGAACCCCCCTGATGAGCCCGGCAGGCAGCGACACCGTGTGGATCAAGTGCGAGTTCTTGCAGCATTGCGGCGTCTTCAAGACCCGGGGGGCCTTCAATCGCCAGCTCACTGCGATCGAACGCGGCGAGCTCAGCGGGGCCGGAATCGTCGTTGCTTCTGGTGGCAACGCGGGGCTCGCTCAAGCCTACGTCGCGGATGAGCTGGGGGTTAGAGCGACGGTCTTCGTGCCGGAGACCGCACCCGAGGTCAAGGTTGCGCGCATCCGCAGCTACGGCGCGGAGGTCAGACGCTTCGGCACCGAGTACGCCGAGGCCTACCAAGCGGCCGTCGATTTCGGCGAGTCAACCGGTGCGGCCTTCGCCCACGCCTACGACCAAGTTGAGGTCGCAGCCGGTGCAGGGACGCTAGGCGAGGAAATCCTCGGAGAAGAGCCGACGATCGACACGATCGTCATTGCAGTGGGTGGTGGCGGCCTCTACGCCGGGGTCGCCGCAGCTGCTCTGGGTCGCGCTCGTGTCGTTGCCGTCGAACCGGAGCAAAGCCCCACACTCAACCGAGCGATGAGCGTCGGCCGTCCCGTCGACGTCGAGGTTTCCGGCTGTGCGGCGGACGCTTTGGGGGCGCGCCGGATCGGCGACCTCGCGTTTGCCGCTCAGGCGGCCGAGCCGCCCATCTCGGTACTTGTCGCCGACGAGGACATCATCCAGGCCCGTGCGCAACTGTGGAGCGAGTACAGGATCGCGTCAGAGTTCGGTGCGGCCACGGCATACGCAGCGATCTTGTCCAAGCAATACACGCCGAGCGACGACGAGCGGGTCGCAGTTGTCGTGTGCGGTGCGAACACAGATCCGCGCTCCCTCGGCAGAGATTTACTGCGCTGACCGGGCACCCTAAGTGCCCTACCTGTTGACTCGATGGCAGCCCGCAGCCGGGCCAGGTGCGGGTGAGGTGGTCGGCGAGTCGCTCGATAAGTGCCTGCCCACGATCTTGTGTGGCTCTCTAACGGGATGCGTCCTCGCCGGCCGCCGTCTGGCGGGTCGTGGCT
>DATHAP010000022.1 GCA_035489715.1 Actinomycetes bacterium | reverse complement strand
GCCGGTCGCCGGGCCGTGCGAGGTGACCACGGTCGGCAAGGACCGGTCCCGCGCGAACGCAGGGCCGACCGCCGAGTGGTCGTGCACGACGTCGGGCGAGAGGTCGCCGAGCAGACCGGCCACCCGCGCGGCGTGCAGCAGCTCCGGCTCTGCGCGGCCGAGCCGGTGCCCCTGCGGGTCCTCGAACGTCTGCAGGGTGATCGCCTTGGTGCCCGGCTCCCCCGCGGCGATCAGAGTGACGTCGTGCCCCTTGTCGACCAGGCCGTCGGCGAGCAGCGCCACCACCCCCTCGATGCCGCCGTACCCCGTGGGCGGGATCTCGTAGAACGGTGGTGCGACGAGCACGATCTGCAGGCGGTCGGTCATAGGCGGTCCTCCCTGGCAAGGTGCGGATCCGCTACCCGGCAGCACCGTCCTCATGCATGGCACTGCGGACCGGGCGCGGCTCGGTGCGCAGCTCGAGGCCGGCGGGCATCCCCTCGACGTTCGTGAGCCGGCCGCCCTCGACCCGCAGCCGCAGCCGCGACCCGGCGAGCGGCAGCCGGTCGATCGTCAGGTCGGGGAAGCCGGCCGGCAGCGCGGGGTCCAGCCAGGCGCAGCCGTGCGGTACCCAGGGGTCCAGCCTCAGCAGCGTGCGCAGCATCTGCACAGGGGTCGCGGACGCCCAGGCCTGGGGCGAGCAGGACGTGGGGAAGGGCACCGGAGGGTCGTACGACCTCCGGTCGAAGCCGCAGAACAGCTCGGGAAGTCGCCCGCCGAACGCGGCCGCGGCCTCCAGCACGGCCGTCGCGACGCGCTGCGCCTCCTCGACGAAGCCGTAGCGCATCAGCCCGGCGGTCACCAGCGCGTTGTCGTGCGGCCAGACCGATCCGTTGTGGTAGCTCAACGGGTTGTACGCCCCCATGTCGGTCGCCAGGGTCCGCACCCCCCAGCCGGAGAACATCTCGGGCGAGAGCAGCCGCTTGGCGACCGCGTCAGCCTTGTCCTCGTCGACGATCCCGGTCCACAGGCAGTGGCCCATGTTCGAGGCCACGGAGTCGACCGGCCGCCTGGCGCCGTCCAGGGCAAGCGCGAAGCAGCCCTGGTCCTCGAGCCAGAACTGCTCGTTGAAGGCCCGCTTGAGCGCGGTCGCCCGGTCGGCCCACAACTGGCGCGCGCTGCTGTCGCCGGCCTCCCAGGCGAAGTGCGCTCGGGCCAGGTAGGCGGCGTAGGTGTAGCCCTGCACCTCGCACAGGGCGATGGGCCCGTTGGCGACCGTGCCGTCGGCGAACGTCACGCCGTCCCAGGAGTCCTTCCACCCCTGGTTGACCAGGCCGCGGTCGGTCGCCCGTTGGTAGGTGACGAAGCCGTCGTCGTCGCGCTCCCCGCGCCGTACCAGCCACGCGAGCGCACGCTCGGCGTGCGGCAGCAGCTCGTCCACCTCGTCCTTGGCCAACCCCCACCGACGCAGCTCGCCGAGCAGGATCACGAACAGGGCAGTCGCGTCCGCGGTGCCGTAGTAGACCGTTCGCCCGCCAAGGGCCAGTGACGGCTCGGCTCCGAACCGGACCTCGTGCAGGATGCGCCCCGGCTCCTCCTCCGAGGCGGGGTCGTCCTTCTCGCCCTGGAGGCGGGCGAGGGTCTGCAGCGTGCCGCGGGCCAGCGACTGGTCGAGGGGCAGCGCCATGTACGAGGTCAGCAACGAGTCCCGGCCGAAGAGCGTCATGAACCACGGAGCGCCCGCGGCGACCACGGCGACGTCGGGCTGCTCGGGGTCGAAGATGCGCAGGGCTCCAAGGTCGGTGCTCGTCCGCTGGAGCGTCCTGGCCAGGTCCCGATCGGTGGTCTGGATGTTGGGCACCGCCTCGCGCCACTGCGTGGTGTGTCGCGCCGCGACGGTCTCCTCGAGCGGCCGGTCGGTGGGGAAGCGCGGCTCATAGGTCTCGTCGTCCACCACGGGGACGACCTGTATGCAGCCGGTCCAGGTGTCGCGCGGCGGGACGACGACCTCGAAGACCAGCCGCCCGGCCTCCGCCGTCGCCCCGTCTCCGCTGACCTGGACGCCGCGCCTCGACCCGCGGTCGTCGTAGGTGCGCACCATGCGCAAGACGTCTCCGACGACCGAGGAGTCGGGGTCGGGCCGGGCCGGCACCCGGGTCTCCTTGACCTCGAAGAGGTCGGCGAAGTCCGCGACACAGTGCACCACCAGACGGACGGCGGCCAGCTCGGAGCTCAGGTTCTCCACCACGACGTCCTCGCGCATGCCGTAGCCCACGTAGCGGTCGCGCCGGACGAGCAAGGTGCTCTCCACGCGGCCGGGCCTTGGTGCCGCCCGACCGACGAAGGTCGCGCGCCACGGGTCGTGCAGCTGCACCGCGAGCGTCTCGACCGGTTCCTGGTCGACGGTCAGACGCCAGCCGCTCACGATCCGGGTGTCCTGGAAGAAGACACCCTGCGGGGTGCCCTCCCGGATGTCGCCGTTGTTCTCGCACACGCAGAACGAGGACCCTTCGACGAGGGTCACACCGCCAGGACTGAGGGCAGCCGGCTCACCGGCGTAGGACCATCCGCTCATCCGGGCCGACCTCCCCGATCGACCCGGCCGGGAAACCTCCTCGATGGCAGCACGCAGTCGCTCATAGCGCCCAGCCTGCCGCGACGAGACACATGCGTCGAATGCCGGTGTGTCAGCGTGGGACGAGGCGCGTGGTCGGGTCGAGGCACCAGCCGAGGACGGCGGGCCAGGGCCCGTAGCCGTCGTCGTCGGAGAGGTGCCTGGCGCCGGGCATCAGGTCGACGTCCAGACCGAGGGGTGCGCCGTACACCTCGGCAGCGGTGCCCTCCGTGCTGTACACGTCCGCGTCCGAGCAGGCCAGACGTACCGTCCCTCGGCTGGAGCGGCGCAACGCCGCCG
>DATHAP010000021.1 GCA_035489715.1 Actinomycetes bacterium | reverse complement strand
CCACGAGGACCTCCAGGCCGTGAAGACGAGACATCTCCACCGCGCCCGGAGGTCCTCCCAAGGTCAACTACCGCCGCGGCGTGTCAACAAGGTCCGTGGTCACTACAACTAGCCGCCCGGCACTGACCTAGTCGTTCCCGCTGGTCCCCGAACACCAACAGCCGCATCGACACGCCAGGCGGACGGGCGCATGCTCGAAGGCGGACCTTCGGTGCGGATCGCCGACGGACAAGGGACCGGGGTGTGCGATGGGCGACAACAGGCCAATCACCTGGCGCGGTAGGAAGCTGAACGCAAAGACGATCTTGATGTTGCATGCCGCTGAGCACAGACTCGGCAGTCGGCTGAATCTGCTCAAGGGATCCTTTGATCCCGCCCCAGGCCGCAGTAAGGGCACCCATGACGATGGTGGCGTCTTCGACGCCCAGGAGACACGTCCGGAGGTGATCAGCGCACTGCGGAAGGAGGGCTTCGCCGCGTGGAAGCGGAATGAGGGTGGCTCGTTTCGAGTGGATCACACCCACGCGGTGTCAATCTTCGACCGGAACTTGTCTGATCAAGCAAAGAGCCAAGTCACCGATTACAAGCGGAAACGAAACGGCCTGATCGACCACGGCCCGGATCCACATCCTCGGGTCAAGATTCCGGACCACCCGAATCGCAAGAAACTAGTCGTGAAGCGCGCCGATCTACGATTCGGCCAGACCAACAAGTCCATTGGATTCCTGCAGGAGCTGCTGGGCATCACTGCCGACGGCTTTTTCGGGGAACAGACTCAAGCTGCGGCGCGCACCCGGCTCGACTGGGATGGCACCGGGCCACTGGGCAAGGGAAAGTTCGAACGCTTCTTCTCGGGCGAACTCTTCGACCGCCGGGTCTAGCGGCCTCCGGAAACGTTGGCCGGTAATTGTAGTCGTGATCGTGCTTACTCTCCGGGTCTGCGTCCAGTCGCTGCTCGACTTCCTGTTCAGCGGGGTAACCGCCGGCAATGGTCAGCCCACACGACCCGTTGGTAGGCCATGCCAGGGCCACCGAGTAGCGCACCCCGCAGCGCCACTCGCCGGACGCCCGGTCGCTGTCCTGACCGCGAATAAACCTGGACGGTGAACCGCCCGCTGAGTGAGATCCGAGGGTGGCACTGCGTCTCACGCTCGCCGGTGCGCCGTACTCATCCAACTGCGGACAACAGACGGCGTCGACCGCGACGTCGGCGACCTGGACGTTCGTTGATGCAAATGTCGGCAACTACCCGCACGGCGACCGGCCTGACGTCTTCGTCACGTTGACCAATGGGGACACTGTCTCGGACTACGTCTACGACCGACCTGCCGGGCGTAGAACTTCACTCGCTGCGCAAAGACCGCCCCTGCTTCGCGAGCAGGGGCGGTCCTGTCAGTTGCTCCGGCACCAGCGTCACCAGTCCACCTGGGCGACGTCGGCAACGGTGGCGCAGTCCGCGACGAAGTAGCTCCGTGCTTTAGCCTGAGCATCTCGCGTGCCGGCCGGCTCAACGACTTCTGCCCGACGATGCGCTCGACCGGTAACCGTTCGGGGAGACCAGCACCTCTCTCACGGCGGACGTCCGGGGCTCCGTTTCACACCGCCGCCTTGCGAAAAATGGTGTCGCACGCCGCACCGCCCAGCCTGCCAGGGAGCCCCCATGCCGTATGAGCCGCCCGCGGGCTGGGTTGAGCCGTTGACAACGGCGTCGGATGAACCCGTGGCTACTCACGCGCGATTTCATCTCCGTCGTGACTGTTCCCTTATCCGGCACGCCGCCAAGATCCGCCAGGTCGACCGGCCGTACAGCGCGGCTCGGTGCTCGAGGTGCGCCAAGACGTAGGGCCAAGTGACCATAGCTAGCCTGTGCGAGCCCGCGTCGTCGAGTATCCCCCGTCCGGCGGCGCGGGCCCGCCTTCCTTTGTCGTGCCTGAACCGATTAGCCTCCGAGGCCGCCTAGGCCGCCTGGCAGCTTGCCCATGAGCTCTTGAGCGTTGAGGCCGTACTTCTCGAGTAGCCCGCTGTCCTTGTCGGTGTCGACCTTGTTGGGCAGATCGCCTTCGGCCTGCCTGGCCTTGGCGTCGTCACCGCGGGACTTGAGCAGTTCGATGATCTGTGACTTGTCGATCTCCATGCTGGTCTCCTTTGCTCCCGGTGAGGGAGGGCCTCACCCGGCAGGGGGAGCCGAAACCTGTTGCTACGAGGGTGGAGGGCGACCCTCCTCCGTTTGGCCCCACACTGTTCTGGCCGACCGTCTGCTTACCGCTTTGGTCGGGATTGCGCAGAATGGGGCACGCGCGACAGGTCGGGGATCTGTCGGCAGCGTTCCGGGGACCGGTCGAGACGACGGCCAGCGCAAGAGGCTTGCGCCGGCTGCAGGGGGGTCGGCGCAAGTCTCGTTGCCTGATCATGGAGCGCCGGCGGTCGCCGGACCACATGACCGCCGGAAACCTGACGGTCTATGGTTTGGCGGTCGCGGTGGTGGTTGCTGGGGTCTCAGTCGATGTCGTGCTCGTGGGCGTCGTCCCCGAGGGCGTTGCGGGATCGGGGGTCGGCGACTCAGACGGCGTGGCTCCGGGGTTCGGGGTCACGGCGGCGCTGGACTTCGCCTCGTGGCTCGGCTGACCGCCGTTGACGGTCGCAGCCGGGGAAGGCTTGGGCGGCTTCGTGGGCTTGGGCGCCTTCGGCTGCTTAGAGGAACGGTCGACCGAGCTGCCCGCCACCTTTGGCGCGCAGGTGTGGGCCGCCCGCGAGACGGCGCCACCGTGGTTGTCGTTCGGCCCGCCCTTGGCGTCGCTGCGGGCTACCGCTGAGACGCAGGCACCATGGGTACCTTCACTTCCGGACGACTTGACCTTTGCAGCCTTGGTCTTGCTGGTCCCCTCGGCAGCCGCCTGGCCGCCCTTCTCGCCTGCCACGGTCATGACCGAGACGTGGGGAGCGGTCGTGTTAGTGGCGGCCCAGACCCCCCCGATGCCGCCGGCGAGCAGAGCGACCGTGACGAAGCCGACTAGACGGGTGCGAGCGGCAACCACGGCCGCCATGCGTGTCAGCATCGAGTCCTCTCCGGCACGCCCCGGATTGAGGTGGCGCTTCGTGATCGGTCCCGCTGCCGGAAGCGTTACACGCCTGACGCTTCAGCGGCTCGCCCCTCCAGCGGCTCTTCGCGTGACCTTATGTGGCGGTAGCGCCGGCACTGGTCGGCCCAGACAACGCGCCGATACGCCATCCCTGGCGCCGCCGAGTATCGGACACCGCAGCGCCGCTCGCCGGTCGCCCGGTCGCGGTGCTGCCCGAGCAACTACGCGAGGTACCAGCGCCCGTCGTCGTGCAGAACTTCGACGGCGGTGGTTGGCATGGGTCGGCCTCTCGATGAACGGCGCCTGCTCATGTAGTTGGTAGTACAGGTGTAGCCCGCCGTTGCCGGTGACCACGATAAGCGTGGGGTCTGAGCAGCTCACGCCGTGACCCGACGCCTCCGGCGAGTACCAATATTGGGCGTTCAGGAAGGCGAACCGGGTACCTTCCGAAGACTACAGCGAATTAGCTGCCGGCGGCCGCCAGCCATACAGCACCGGCGGCTGTCTGGTGCGCGTCGCACGCGCGGGAGGTGACATGAGCTACGGGCACATGCTGTATGGCGCCCTGTGGTCCGTTCTGGCTGCGGTGATTTTTGTGCTGGTCATCGCCAGAGAGCGAAGGATGCTCGTCTTAGCGGCGTGTGGCCTGACCGCCTTTCTCTCGCCACTTGCGTGGAACATAATTCTTCGCACGACGGAGACGACTTCGATGTTCTCGCATGACCTGCCTTTCAGGCCCTTTCCTGTGAGCTGGCAGGACGTTGGCTCAGGAGTGTTCACTCTGGGGGGTTCCAGTGCGCTCTTGTCATTGGCAGTGGCCCGGTCACAGCGAGCGGCAGAAGTCGGTGTTCTTGCTGCGCTGACGATGCTGGGTGCTTTTCTGGTGGACATCTATGCGTACTGACCCGCATCGGCTTCGACACTTGTTCCCCAGCGACAATGCGCCCAGCGCACGGGGTCGGCGCGGCGGTCAACGCTCGTCGAGCCCGTACTCCGTGGCGATGTCAACGATGCGCTGAGGCAGCTGTCGGCGCTGTACGTGCTCCAAGGTGACGTTGTCGAGCACGTCGGCGAGGCTTCCTCGCACGGCGAGCCACACCGTTCTAAGCGCGGCCGTCGGTCCGGCGTACGAAAGGTCGCCAGGGTGCCGGTCCCCGATCAAAGCAAGGGGGCCGTCGACGGCGCGAACTATGTCCCCGAGCGTGATACTGGCTGGGGGGCGGGCTAGTCGATACCCCCCGTTCGGGCCGAGGGTGTTGGCGATCAACCCACGACGCTTCATCGCCACCAGGATGTCAGTCAGGACGGGTGCGGGGATTCGCTGCAAGCGTGCGATCTCCCCTCTGCTCAGAAGGGTTTCTGGCGACTCGGCAAGGACAATCGTGGCCCGGAGCGCGAAGTCCACCCGCGATGGAACGTTCACGACCAGTGGGGCGTGCGGCCGGCCACCCGGCGAACGGTTAGGTGATGCATCGCGGGAAAGTGGGCGCCGTCACCCCGCCGCCACGGGTGCGATGCGCCGGTCCCGAGCGGGGCGCACATACACCGTCTGCCCGCCTTCGAGGCCGAACTGCTCGGCCGTTCCGCGGGTGACCTGTGCCCAGAGTTCCTCGCCCGCGACGAGCAAGTCGACCCGTACCTCGAAGCCGAGCCGGGTGACGCGCTCGACGGTGGCTTCTTCGGTGTTGTTCTCACGGTGCGGGAAGAGTTCGATGTCATGCGGCCGGATGAGCTTGCCTCCGAGGCGGGTTACCGGCCCGAGGAAGCTCATGACGAAGTCGTTAGCTGGCGCGTCGTAAAGCTGGTCTGGGGTGCCGACCTGCTTGACCTCGCCGTCAGCCATGACGACGATCGAGTCGGCAACCTCCATCGCCTCTTCCTGGTCGTGGGTGACGAAGACCGTGGTGACGTGCACCTGGTCGTGCAGCCGCCGCAGCCATGTCCGCAGCTCTTTCCGCACCTGGGCGTCGAGGGCACCGAACGGCTCGTCGAGCAGGAGGACTGCCGGCTCCACGGCGAGCGCGCGAGCCAGTGCCATGCGCTGTCGCTGACCGCCGGAGAGCTGGGCCGGATACCGGTGCGCGAACTGCTCCAGGTGGACAAGTTCGAGCAGCTCGTCGACGCGCCGGCGCACTTCGTCCTTCGGCTGCTTGCGGATCTCCAGTCCGAACGCCACGTTGCGCCGTACGGACAGGTGCTTGAACGCTGCGTAGTGCTGGAAGACGAACCCGACACCTCGCTCCTGCGGGCGGAGGGAGGTCGCCTCACGGCCTTCGATCTCCACCGAGCCGCTGTCGGGCTTCTCCAAGCCGGCGATGACCCGCAGGAGGGTGGACTTGCCGCCGCCGCTCGGCCCCAGCAGAGCGGTCAGGCCGCCGGTGGGGATCTCGACGGACACGTCTTTCAGGGCCGAGAAGTCGCCGAAGTTCTTCGACACGTCGCGGACGATGATGCTCATCGGGTGATCTCCTTGGGCGCCAAGAGGCGACTGACGATCAACGCCAGCACGGCGGTGACCACGAGAAGCAGGGCGCAAGCGTACGCCGTCTCCTGGTCGAAGTTGAGGTATCGCTCCTGGACCAGCAGCGTGACGGTCTGCGTTCGACCAACGAGCCGGCCGGAGACCACGGCGACGGCGCCGTACTCGCCGAGCGAGCGGGCGAGTGCCAGGACGACGCCGTAAGCGAGCGCGCCCCGGATCGAGGGCAGGGTGATCCGCAGGAAGGTCTGTACGGGTCCGGCACCCAGAGTGGCGGCCGCCTGCTCCTGGTCGTTGCCGATCTCCTCCAGGACGGGGGCGACTGCGCGCACGACGAGCGGGATGCAGACGAAGATGGTTGCCATCACCATGCCCGGGATGGAGAAGATCACCTTCACGCCGATGCCGGACAAGGTCTGACCGATGCCGGTGGTGCTCCCGTAGACGAGGATCAGCGCGAGACCGACGATGACGGGTGAGACTGCCAGAGGCAGGTCGATCAGGGCGTTGAGCACGCGCTTGCCGCGGAAGTCGTGGCGCACCAGCAGGATCGCCGTCGTCACACCGAAGATGGTGTTGGCGACCACCGCCCAGAAGGCGACCACGGCGGTGATCTGGAAGGCGTGGACCGTGGCTGGGTCGGTGAGCCCGTCGATCACCGGCTGGATGCCGTTCTCGAAGGTGCGGTAGAAGATCAACGCAACCGGGATGACGAGAAGGAACGTGAGGTAGAGCAGCGCAACGCCCTTGAGGGCCGGTCGCACGAGGACCCCCGGGCTAGCCACGGCGGGCCGCCCAGCGTTGCAGCAGGTCGAGTGCCACGAGGACGACGAGGGACACGACGAGCAGGACGGTGGAGACCGCTGCTGCGCCGGTGAGGTTGTCGCCTTCGAGCTGGTTGAAGATGTGCACGGATGCCACTTGGGTCTGGAAGGGCAGGTTGCCCGAGATGAGCACGGTTGACCCGAACTCACTCATGGCCCGCGCGAAGGACAGCGCGGTCCCCGCGGCGATGGCGGGGACGATGTTGGGAAGGACGATCCGAAAGAAGATGGTGGCTGGTCCGGCGCCGAGCGACGCGGCGGCCTGCTCCATCTCGGTGTCCAGCTCCAAGAGGACCGGTTGGACGGTCCGCACCACGAAAGGCAACGTGACGAACAGCAACGCCACGACCACTGCCAGCCGGGTGTAGGCGATGTCGAGCCCAACCGGACTTTGTGCTCCGTAGACGGTCAGGAGCGCCAGCCCGGCGACGATCGTCGGGAGGGCGAACGGCAGATCGATGAGCGAGTCCAACACCGCCCGCCCGGGGACACGCTCCCGGACGAGTACCCAGGCGATCAAAGTTCCCATGACGGCGTTGATCAGCGCGACCACGAAGGAGGCTCCGATGGTCAGCTTGAGGGTGGAGGCGGCCTCGGGCGTGGTGACGGCGTTCCAGAACCCGGAGAAGCCGTTCTCCTGTCCCTTGGCCACTACTGCGGCCAGCGGGATAAGGACGATGAGGCTGAGGTAGAGGACGACGAAGCCGAGGCCGATCGCCTGTCCTCTGCCGTGGAGGGGGCGCCGTGGCGGCGCGGCCGGTGGCGCCGGCGTGGCCCTAGGGAGGAGGCTCACGCCGGCGCCGGCCATGTTGCTGGTCAAAGGCTCTCGCTACTTCTCGGTCGAGACGCCGAGGTTGCGCTCGATCTCGGTGACGATGCCGTTCTCGGCGTCGAAGAACTTCGTGGCGACCTCATCCCAGCCGCCCAGCTCCTCGATCGTGAACAGACCCGAGGGCTCGGGGAAGTCCTGCCCCGCGGTGTCCGCACCCTCGACGATCGGTCGGTAGCCGTTCTCCGCGAAGATCTTCTGAGCCTCCTCGCCGTGCACGAAGTCGAGGAACGCCTGGGCCTCCTTGGGGTGCTTGGTAGTGCTGGTGATCGCCGCCGGGTTCTCGATCAGGATGGTGGAGTCCGGGACGACGTAGTCGATGTCCTGACCATTCTGCTGAGCGAAGATGGCCTCGTTCTCGTAGCCGATCAGTACATCGCCCTTGCCGCCGGTGAAGGTCTGGAGAGAAGCCCGGGCGCTCTCGTCCTGCACCGGGACGTTTGCGAGCAGGTCGGCGAGGTACTGCTCGCCTTCTGCCTCGGAGGCACCGTTGGTCACCTGCGCGCCGTAGCCCGCCATGAGGTTCCACCGGGCGCCGCCGGAGGCGAAGGGGTTCGGGGTGATGACCTCGACACCCTTCTTGGTCAGGTCCGACCAGTCCTGGATGCCGTCCGGGTTGCCCTTGCGGGTGACCAGGGCGACAACGGAGTCGGTGATCATGCCCTTGTGCTCATCGGTGTTCCACGCGGGGTCCACCATGCCGGCGTCCACCAGGCGGGTCATGTCGGTCTCCAGGGAGAACATCACGAAGTCGGCCGGAAGTCCGGCTTCCACGGCGCGGCTCTGGTCGCCCGAGCCGCCGTAGGACTGGGTGAACTTGACGTTCTGGCCGGCCCCGGTCTCCTGGAAGGCTGCGATGATCTGCTCGAAGGCTGCCTGCGGTGTGGAGTACGCCACCAGCGACAGTTCGACGGTCTTGCCCTCCGACGACGAGGCCGCCGCCTCCGAATCCGGCTCGGTGCTGGCGCAGGCGCTGAGTCCACCAAGGACGGCCGCCGCCACAGTTACCGAAGCCACGCGCCGCTTGCCGCGCCAAAACCCCATGATCATCCCTTTCTCCACTGATTTACAGTGGTTAGGATGCTAGACACGACATAAGCGTCGTGTCAAACATGGATCACGTCGGGGCGAGTCGCCGCCTGCCGAGACGAGGCAGCGGCTAGCAAGCAACGGAAGAAGCGAGTTTTCGAGTGAGCTGGCTCTCAATCCTGCTGGTCGCTGGTCTGGCGGCCGGTGGCTTCCACACCGGCGTCCGGATGCCCAACGCCAGTGCGCTTGACCCGCTGCTCCTCGCCGGGATGGGCTTGATCATCGGCTGTCTAATCATCATGGGCTGAGTGCTGAACCCGGATAAGCATGAGACCGGGAAGCGGCGTCTAGTCGCGCGATTGCGGAATAGACGCCGGTGCGTGACACCCAGGCAGCCAGGGCCCGCTGCGGAGGGGCGGGCGAACGCGGGCTGCAGGCAAGGTCAGACGTGGTGGGTAGTGCGGCCACGGCCCCGCAAGCTGGCCACGAGATACACGCCGAGCGCGGCCAGCGCGACCTGCACGATGAGCTCGACCCAGTCGATGCCGTCGGTGTCGCGCAGCGGACCGACGATCGCCGATCCGATGAGGGCGGCGACGATGCCGACCGCGATTGTCAGCCAGATGGGGATGTCCTGTTTGCCTGGGACGATCAGGCGTCCCAGGACGCCGATGATCGCGCCGATGATAAGGGCGCCGATAATGCCTTCGATGGTCACGGCAGGGACTCCTTCTTCCACTGGTGCCCCCGAGCGGGCACTCTTCCACGGTCCTGCCCGCAGCCTGGCTGGGTGACACCTCCATAAAGGCAGCATCGATCCTGACGAAGTGACCCGCACGGTCAACGAGTCGTTGTAAGGCCTTCCGAACTGCGCCCGGCGACGCACGCGGCACTATCGTCCAGCCCCCCGTCCGGCGCAGGACCCAGATTCTCCGAGACGGTGCATTGGTCACACCTTGACGCCGGGTGTGATCGCGCCCATGTCCACAGGCCGGTCAGCCGCCGTTGCCCGAGTTGAGCCGATGCCTAATGCCTTCCCGGGTCTCCGGCGCCCGGGGCGATGCGGCCGAGCGCGTCCAGAGCGAAGACCTCTACCTACCGGAGTCGCGTCGTGCAGCTCCTGGCGAGTCGGGCGCCGGGGTACGCGATCGGCGGATCGCGCCTTGCGCCACACCCCCAATGGTCAGCACCGCCGGTGACCCCAGGAAGTGCGGGCGAGGCTGCGCGCGGCCCACAAAGACCTCTGTTGCCCCGGGGGAGCGAGGGATTCCCCACCCCTGACGGCCGGCCAGCTCACCGTCTCAAGACCTCCAGGAGCACCACGATCAGGGCGATCAGGGCAATCCAGCCGATGACGAGAGGCGTCATTCCACGACGCAATTGTCTCACTGCTGCCTCCCCCCTATGCCGCCCGCTACGTTGAGGTCCCGCGCCGGCACATTATGGCCCACCTTTGCCAACGTTCGACGGCCGCGTGATTCCGGGCGGATCCGAGGCGGAAACCAGCTGACAGAAAAGCGGCCCCGAAGCCGGTAGTCGACGTCACCGGGCACGTGCTCGCGGCTCAGGTTCTCGAACACCTCGATCGCCAGAGGTCGGCAACACGGCTCGCTGCGGTGACCGCAGGGATCGACTCGACGGCCTCATCATCGTCGTCTCGCCCGACCCCGAACACCGCAGTGCCGACGACAACCAGAGCAGCGAGATCGCCAGCAACGCCCCGAGCAGCGATCGTCGCGGGCGAGCAGGCGAAGCCGCAGGAGCCTGGGCCTGGCGTGGGCGCCCTGGTCGCTCACGCGGAGACGGTAGATGAGGGGTTGGCGACGCGCTGGCCGAAAACCAGCCGGGCGACGATGCCGATCCACGCGGCCGCGTAAACCACGCTGGTGAGGACATCACTGAGGTGGTGGGCCCCCTGGTAGAGCCGCGCGGCCAGGCACGCCAGCGGGACCACGACCAGCAGCATCCCCCACCCTCGGGAGGCCCGCGTGTACGCGAAGACCAGGGAGAGCAGGACCAGGAAGATCGCCATCGCCGTCCCGACATGGCCCGATGGGAAGCTGTGTTGGGGATCCAGTCCCGTGTCGAGGCTCTGGACAGGCGGACGGTCGCGCGGATCGACGTGGATCCCGAGCCGGTAGATGCCGCCCAGACCGGCCTCCACGATGGCGACGAAGACGATCGGCAGCCAGGTCCGCTTCCAGAGCGCGAAGACGACCGCGGCGAGCGCGACCACGATGCCGCCCACGCGCGTCTCGCCGAGGTAGGTCCCGATCTCGGCGGCGTCGGTGAGTATCGGGGTACGCTCGTCCGTGATCTGGCGTGCCAGGTCGTCGTCGACGGCGCCGATCGAGCCCTCGAGGTGGTTCGTGAGCACCCAGCCCCAAGCGACGACGACGGCTGCGACCGCCGCCCACGCCCCTGCCAGCAGTCCGAGCGTCGCTGGCCAGGATCGACTCTCGGGGGTCACGGTCAGCCATCTTCTCGGGGACCTACCCCGAGAGGAACTCGGGATCGGCTCCGGTCTCACTGAGCGGCTGTCCCCGATGTGGGTACCCCCTCTCGCACGAGAGTGGGTACCCATGATCGAAGTCGAGAACCTACCGCGACCTACGGCAGGTCAAGCGACTCCTCTTGGCGGACCTCGCCGAGGATGATCCGTCACATGAACATCTCGATCCACAAGGCCCGCCTCGCCGTGGCCAGCCCGATGCCTGGCGACGGGCAGTTGCTCTGACGGACACAGCGTTAGGGCCGGTCCGACCAGCCCCGGAACGACCATCACCCGCTCGGTCGGCCCGAGTTGGAACTCGAGCCCAGAAGCTGACCACTGCGGGCCGCCCGGAACGGGGGCGACCCGCAGGTGTGGCCGTTCAGCTCACCGGCACCATCGCCCCGAAGATGTCCTGGTCGAGCCCGCCGGCGTTACCGCAGTTGTCGCCGCTGTACGGCGCGTCCCTGCGGGCGAGCGGCACAGTTTCGGGCAATGCCGGCCCGGCACCGAGATCGATCCGGCACTGCAGCACGTCGAACCCGTCGTCGTACCCGTCGGCCTCGAGCTCGCGCGGGTCGACACCGCCTACGACTTGCCGGTTGTCCGTCCACGCCGCGTATGCGAACAGTGACCCGATGGCCGGTCCTGGTGTCGAGTCGGCGAGAGCGACCCAGTTGTAGTCGCCCTGGAACGGCACCGACCGGTTGGCGAACATCTCCTTCTGCGGCTGGTGCGTCACGGTCGAGATCATCCCCAGCGGCGTGAATGACGTGCCGTTGGTCGACACCGAGGCGTAGGTGCCGACGACGTCGGCCAGGGCTGCCTGCAGTGGTTCGGCCGAGGAGATCGCGCGGCCTTGGGCGTCCAGGGTGTTGCCGATCGGCAGCTGCACGCTGTAGTCGTCGTCAGTGCGGTTGTCCTGCCAGATGGCCATCAGCCGGCCGGCGTAGGCGTCGACGTCGCTGAAGTATTGGTGTCCGCGGCCTCCGGCGTTGTCCACCTTGACCGGGTCCCCCCAGGTCTGGCCGTTGTTGGTGGACCGGGCGACGTAGACCACCGAGCGCCCGACGAAGCCAGGGTCCGCCGACGAGTACGGGGACGTGCTGGCCACCCGGGTGGTCGGGTCGATGGCGTTGAAGGTCGCGTAGATCCCCGGCAGCTGCCCGGTCTGGTCGGCGGTGACCCGTGGCTCGAGCGGCACCCGGTGGAAGACGTAGCCGGGTGGGCCGCAAAACTCGGTGTCGTCGCCGCAGTCCCGGCTGCCGTCGAAGGGGAAGTACCGGGTGAAACCGGCCAGCACGCCCGCCCGGGAGAAGCTCGCGCCGCCGTTGGTCGACCGGGCGAAGGCCATCCCGTCCTGGTCGATCCGCGCGGAGGTGTTGAAGGTGCCCCAGGTGACGTAGACGTCGCCGTCGTGCTCGACGGCGATGTCGCAGCCCTGCACCGAGACGCCCTCGGACAGCGGCATCGGCCGGGAGAAAGTGGCCCCGTGGTCGGTGGAGCGGCTGAAGTAGATCTTGGTGCGGCCGGCAGCGCCAACGAACCGGGACCAGCACATGTAGACGTTGCCGTCGTCCGGCCCCCCGGTGCGGTCCACCTCGAGGGACGGCTTGTCCTGGAAGATGCCGCCGATCACCTCCGAGGGCGTGCCCTTGCCGACGACGACCGTGCGCAGGTAGTCCTTCGGGTACCCGGACGGGTGCGGCTGGTTGCTGTAGGAAGCCAGCCACACATCGCCGTTGGAGGGCTTGACCCGGTTGAACGCGATCCCGCCGACGAACAGCCGGCCGGCGTTGTCGAAGGCGACCAGCGGGTCACCGGCGTCGGTGTGCGTCCCGTACAGCGGCGAGGCCATCCCCTCGGCCGAGGTGTCGGCGGGGTAGCCGGGGACCACCGAGTCGGTCCAGGACGCCCCCCGGTCCGTGGAGTAGGCGAGGCCTTGCCAGCCCGCCGCCAGGTCCGACTGGCAGTAGTCGTTCCATCCGGCCACGACGAGGTTGGGGTTGGTCGGGTCCACGGCCACGGACGGCTCGTTGCCCTGCCGCCTGTTCCCGCCGTCATTGGGGTCGGCGTCGCCGTTGGCTGGAGCAGCCGGCGTGGCGCTGGAGCCCCCGGTGCTGCAGTGCTGAATGGCCCGGTCGGTGCCACCGTCATGGCGCACGTAGGCACCGTCATCAGTCACGGCACTCTCCACCGTGCCCGCCGGAGCCGCCGAGGCCGTGGTTGACAGGCCGGCCAACGACAGCGCCAGGCAGGCGGCCGTCGACAGAGCAACAACTCGCATGACGTCCCTCCGCTCCTGGCGGGGGCTGATCGCCGGAGCGCCGACCACGCCGCTCCGCCTCCTGCATCAGACACCCCGGCCGACCCTCGCGGCAAGACGTCGGTGCCTTCTAGACGACCCTCGCCCGAATCGGCGTCCACAGTGCTCACGGAGCGTGATGGGCCAGACCGTGCATCACGGAACGGCGCTCTTGCGTCATCGCCGCGAGCTCGCGCCGTGGCGACGCTGCGACCGGCATCGCGCCGGCCGGGCAAGGCGCCCGGCGCGGACGGCGAGCGCAACCCCGTACCATCGGCGCGATCAAGCACCGGCGGACGCCTCCGTCTTGCGCGATTCGCTCTTGAAAGTCCCAACTCTCACGGCCACCTGCCTGCGCTTCCGGGATCTCCAACGACACCATGACGGGGTGCTGACCTCGTCCGCGTACCGTCCGGCCGAGGACAGGGGGCTGTGGCTGTCGGTGCTGGTCTGTGCGGCCTGCGCTGGGTTGGTCGTCGCGTCGGTCCTCTGGTTGGCGATGATGTGCCCAATTCGACTCGATCATTCAGCGATCACCTCGCGGATCGCCAGTGGACGGCAGGACCGACTCGGGCGTACGGAAGCTCTGCCGGTGGACGTGATGGTCTCCGACGACGCGCTCCGGTGCGAGCAGGTGAGAGTGCAGCGGTCGCCGTCCCGCCTGCCGAGGCCCATGCTGAGCGCCGCTCATCGGCGAATGGTGGGTAGCTTGCGCTAAATGATCTCTCCCCGGATGACCTAACAGGGGCGATGCCAGCATCCGCTTGCCAGAGCGCTTGCATGGCCGAACGTCGGTTAGAACTGCTCGACCTCCCGCTCACCGCCCGCGCCGGTCCGGCTCTTCGTCACCCACATTTATGTGGCGGGGGTCAGGACCGGCCACAGAAATAAAGAGGGGGCCTAGGGACGTCGATAGGGGAAGTGTGCAACTGCGACGTCTAACCGGCGGGCTGTCGGAGCCCGACGAGTGGTTGGACCTACGGCACGCCGCCGACAGAATTGGTAGGCCTCTCGGCGAACTCGCCCGGGCGGGCTCGCAATGAAACACTCCCGTACGGCCGTATTCCAGGGCCAACGGCGACCTTCTGGTCAGCGTTGGTGCGCTCGAGGCGTGGGCGAGGGCCCACCGATGAGCGTCGGTCTGAAATACCCCGAATGAAACCGCTGACTTCGGTAGCGCCACCCGGGGCGCGCCACCACTTGAGCGGGTCAGCGCGGACGCCCCGCATGGCGGCGTGAGCGCCGTGGCGCGGCCCCCGAGACTGGTGACGACGGGCCCGCGCCCTGGACGCCTCTCCGACAACGGTGCGCGGGGGAGTGAGGTAGGAGCCATGTCCGTGTCAGCCATCTCCCGGCTAAACGCGCGTTGGGACCGGCTGCGCGGCGAGCAGGGCAGCCGTCGTCGGCGGGTGGGCATCGTGGTCGAGGTGGTGGTTGTGGGTTTGGTGGGCTGCTGGTTGGGCCTGCTCGCGGGTGGCCGGCTCGAGACGCCAGTGGGGCCACTCGAGGCACGGCTGGCGGTGCAGCCCAATGTGCATGGCGGCAGCGAGCTCGCGATCCCGCCGCTGGGTGAGTTAACCGTCGACAGTCATACCGGGCCGTGGCGCCTGAGCGCCGAGGTGACCCGGATCAATGCCGCCGATGCGCGGCGCATCTTCAGCAATCCCACGACGGTCGAGGGCTTGGGGGAGCAGGTCGCGAAGGACCTGACGAACGGCGTCAAGAAACTCGTGATTCGGTCAGTCCTCGCCGCCGTGGTTGGCGCGCTGCTCCTGGGCCTGATGGTCTTCCGCCGCCGGTTCCGGCTTGTGATGGCCAGCGGGGGTGTGTGCCTGGCGGCCGTGCTGGCCGGGGGCGGGACAGCGGCGGCGACCTGGGATCCGGAGAGCATTAATGAGCCGAAGTACCAGGGTCTGCTCGCCAGTGCGCCCACGGTTGTAGGCGACGCGCAGAGCATCGTGACCGACTTCCAGAAGTACGAGGCACAGCTCGCGATACTCGTGACGAACGTCTCCCGGCTTTATGACGTGACGTCGACGTTGCCTGCGTACCGCCCTGACCCGTCGACGGTGCGGATCCTGTTCGTGTCCGACATGCATCTCAACCCCGCTTCCTGGGAGGTGATCCGGTCAGTTACGGACCAGTACGACGCCGACGCGATAGTGGACGCGGGCGACCTCATGGATCACGGGACAGCGCCGGAGAACTTCTACGTCAAGTCAATCGGGACACTGGGAGTGCCGTATTTATGGGCGCGTGGCAACCACGACTCGGGGGTGACAGAGGCCGCAGTCGCGGCGCAGCCGAACGCGGTGGTCCTCGACGGGCAGATCGTCGAGGTTGCGGGGCTGCGGTTTCTTGGGATTGGTGACCCGCGGTTCACCCCCGACAAGAACACCCGGGACCAGAACGCGCCGCCCAGCGTCTCACAGGTCGCTTTGCTGCTCGCCGACCGGGCCGGAGCAGCGGCGGAAGCGGGCCACCCGGTCGACGTCGCCGTGATGCATGACGGGGCATCGGCCCTTGAGCTGGACGGCCTGGTGCCACTCGTGCTCTCAGGGCACTACCACCGCCGCGAACAGAGCCAGCTCCCAGCCGGCACGGTGAGCTTCTTGCAGGGCTCGACCGGTGGCTCCGGGCTTGCCGGGCTGCAGAACGAGAAGCCGACGCCGGTGCGCGCGTCAGTGCTCTACTTTGATCGGCGGACGGGGCGTCTGCAAGCCTGGGACGACATTACGCTCGGCGGGCTCGGCCTGGTCTCAGCCAAGATCGAGCGGAAAGTCTATGCAGAGCAGTTCCCGCCGGCAGTGTCCCCGAGCGCGTCACCGACCACCCCGTAAGCGGATGATCCCCGCGGCCTATTGCGGCACTTGCTCATTGCCCGGGGTGTTCGGGACACCAGGTGCTTGGAATAGGCCGGCCTGCATGCTTGCCAGGCCAGCCGACACTGGCAATGGCCCCCCGCGAGGGCTTGTGGGAGCGACCCCCGACGGCGCACGGTAGAGAAGTGGTGCGGCCGCTTGGCACCAGTTACCACGGCCATGTACGCACACGTTCGACCCCCGACCGGCCCCAGCGGCGGTTGTGGCGAATGGCGGCGTTCCTGGCCGCGGTCGTCATTCTCGGCGCCGGCCTGGCATTGGACCGGATGTCAACCCGGGATGCCCAACGGCACGCGAACGGTCATGCCGAGCAGGCCGCCCAAGCCGGCGCCGTCGTGGCCTCGGCCGGCACCGACGCAGACGATCCAAGCGGAGAGGCTGCGGCTTGCATCGCCGCTCTGGCGTACCTGGCACGTATCGGGCACGCAGAGGGCCGTGTCTGGGTGCTAGACGGCCGGTGGCTGATCGTGACCGTCCGTATCCACCCCGGGGCTTTTATGCCCCGGTTGCTGGGCAGCAGGCCAGTCACGGGTCGCGGCGTCGCGCCGTTGAGCGGTGAGGGCACGAACCGTGCGCCGTTTGAGGCAGCCGCGCACCAACGACGAACGGCGGACCGCGAGCGCAGCCCAATGGCACCAACAGCACCGGGCCCGCACACATGACGGCGTCGCGACTGCAACCTGGCTGAGACGCTCTGCTCGCCGCCAATTCGATGTCGGATGATGATGGCGCAGATCTGCTCCCGCTCCGCGCCACGACGCGGATTCACCGTAATTCAGCATCCTAGATGTCGATAAGAAGCGGCCCCGAGCCGTCACGAATGCCAGGGGGAGCGTCCGCTGCACCGCCAACAGACTCACTTCTGCCGCGGATCCATCAGCATGCGGAAACATCAGGCAAACGGGTGCCCTCCGCTTAGGAGCGCGTTGGGACTGAACCAGATGTGGGCCGGCGCTGTCCACGGGGGAAAGGCAGCACCGGTCAGTCAAATGTTGGCGCAACCGCATGCCGACCGACCGCGGAGCCCTTGGGCTGGGAGCTCGATACCAACCGGCCTTGGGCGATACTTGTGTCGGAACCAGTCGCGCCCTATTGCGGCCGTCGCCGAGAGCGGCGGATCGACCGTTACAGCAGCGGTCGGTTCGGCTCCCGTCGAATCGTCGCGGTCGGGTTTCTCGCCGCCGGGTTGTTCGGTCGCGGCCCCCGGAGACGTGCTGCGGACGGGTCATGCCCGTTCATTTCCGAGGAGGAGCTGGCGGCGGAAGAACTCGGTAGGTTCCCTCGAACAACGGCCCGGTCAGCTCGAGGACGCGGTCGTCGTCGGCGACCATGCTCAGCCCGCGCAGCGCGATGTCGAAGCCGGGCGCCTCGGGGGCGTCGTAGTGGCCGTCGTCGATGTCGGCCTCGTGGACCAGTGCGGCGAGGCGCCACAGAACGGGGTCGGTGAGATGGTGGCGACGCAGCAAAGTCTCGAAGGTGCAGTCGTCGCCGTGGTGGGACAGATCGACACCCGGCATGTCGAAGAGGGTCGCGTCGGCGGGGACCTCGTCGGGGTCGGCGACAAACTCGAAGTCGGCGGTCGGGTCGATGAAGCGGCGGATCAGCCAGGCGCACGCGGCCCGGTCGATGTGCACGGACTGACGGGTCACCCACTTCATCGTCGCTGCCCCTCGCCGACAGGCAGCGCGGCGTGGCGGGTCGCAGCGCCGGTGGGGGTGGCGACGCTGCGGGCGAGCGCGTCGATGGCGGCCAGCGCCAGGTCGCGTTCGGGAGGTGGGAAGTAGTCACGCCGGCGGATGCGGTGCAGATCCGCGCGCAGTCGGCGGACGGCGCGGGCCCGGTCGGGCTCGGAGAGCGACACGTCGGCGTGGACCCGTTCCGCGTGCTCGCGCAGCGGAACGTACTCGCCGGCACGGGCAGCTGCCATGTCCACGGCGATCTCCCGCTCGTGCGCGGCCGAGGCCGGGCGAGCCAGCCACACGGCCGCGGTCCCGTCGGCTTCGCGGACCTGGTCGGCGATCCACTCGAGCTGCTCGCGGGTGCGAGCATCGGCGGGCAGCGCGACCAGTCCGTCGCTGAGCTGGGCGACGCCGAGTCGGCGCAGCCGGCGCCAGACGGCGCTGCGGGGTGTGGATGGCTCGCGCGGCAGCCGGTAGGTGAGCAGCACCCACTCGCCGGGACCGCCTTCCGGTGCAACCATGGTCACATGCAACCGTGGTCGCAGGCGACTGGTCAAGTCCGGATGAGCCGTGACGCGCGGCGCATCGTGGCCGCGCAGGGCCTGCGGGGGGGCGGGTATGGGTGCACTGCGGTTCTGCTCGGCGCGCTGCTCGCGGCCCGGGACGTCTCCACGGTGCGGACCGGCGTGCTGCTGGGTGCGCTGGTCGCCGGGACCGCGGGCGCCTCCCTCGTGGTAGGCGCGGTCGCGGACCGGGTCGGGCGCCGCCGCTGCTACCTGCTGCTGTTCGTGGGGCTGGCGTGCGCCGGGCTCATGGTCGCGGTCGGAGGCTCGGTCGCCGACGGGGTCGGGGGCTCTGCCGGGCGCGAGGTCATGACGTGGCTGCTGCTCTTGGTCGCGCTGACCGGGCTGTTGTCGACCGACGTGGTCGACAACGGGCCGGCCACCACACTGGAGCAGTCGATGCTGGCCAACGAGCACGCCGGTGCCGCCGGCCGGTCCGGGGCCCGCGTCTACGGCGTATACAACGCGGTCGCCTTGCTGTGCGGCGCGGCCGGCGCGCTGGCCGCCACCGTGCCGGCCCGGCTCGGGGTGCCTGCGTCGTCGTCGTGGCCGTTCCTGGTGCTGGTCCCGGTGGGACTGGCCGGTGCGGTGTTGGCGTCGCGGCTGACCCGGGCGGTCGAGCCGCCGCCCGACGCGGGCGATCTGCCGGGTCCGGCCTCGATCGCGCCGACATCGGGGGTCGGCGCGGCGGTGCGCGGCTGGTCTCGGCTGGGCCCGTCCCGGGCCCGGGTCCGGCGGCTGGCCACCCTGTTCGCCGTCGACGCCGCCGGCGGCGGCCTGGTGACCGCGAGCTTCCTGGCCTACTACCTGAGCCAGCGATACGGCGTCCCCGTGGGCGCGCTCGGTGCCCTGTTCTTCACGACCTCGGTGCTGCAGGCGGTGTCCGTGTGGGTCGCGCCGCGGCTGGCGGACCGCGTCGGGCTGGTGCCCACGATGGTCGGCACCCACCTGCCGAGCAACCTGCTGCTGGCCGCGGTCGCGTTCGCCCCGACCTTCCCGGTCGCGGTGCTGCTGCTGCTCGCGCGGACCAGCCTGTCGAACATGGACGTGCCGACCCGGCAAGCTCTGGTGATGCGGGTTGTCGAACCGTCCGAGCGGACATCGGTGGCGGCGGTGACCAACGCTGCTCGCTACTCGGTGCGGCCACTGGGCCCCCTGGTCGGGGGGTTGCTCCAGCAGGTCGCGTTGGGTCTGCCGTTGCTGGTCGCGGGTGTCGTGAAGGGCGGTTACGACGTGGCGCTGTGGCGATGGGCGCGGCGGCTGCCTGCCGGGCAGCGCCTCTGACGGACGGCTTTCGCCGAAACGCCCACCGGGTTCGATCAGGGCCGACCAGATCGCACCCGGCCGGCAGGCCCGCGCGTCCTGGTGCCGGACCGTTCCTGCGGAGTCCGGGGACCCGCCTTTGGCGGGTTGCGGGCCGCCCTCGCCCGGGTGGCGCGACCAGCGCCACTAGCGTTGAATCTTCACCCCGCCGTTGATGGAGGCAGCCACCCATGCCCGGCAGGCACACCCATCCGCAGCCGCACCACACCCGTCGCGCAACGGCACTCGTGGTCGTCGGACTGGTGGGGGTACTTGCCGTGGTCATCTCGATGATGGCCCTGCTGTGGCCAGGGCCACAGCCTGGCATTGCGCCGGCCGCCGACTATCGGGTCCTCAGCGGCAGCATTTCCTCGATCCACGAGGTCCCGTGTCCCGACGGTTCGACGGGCAACACTGGAAACGGGCAGGCACGGCCCGCCGGCTGCGGCACCGCCGAGGTCGAGCTGGGAGACCGGCGGACGGTGACAGCGAACCTTCCCGCGGGGGCAGCTGCGCCCGATGTCAGCGTCGGTGACGACGTGACGCTCACCTACACCCGCAGCGCGCCGGCGAAGCTGCGATACCAGGTCGTCGACCAGCAGCGCGGAACTCAGCTCTCGGTCATCTGCGCCGCGTTCGCATTGGCCATCGTCGCTTTCGGCCGGTGGCGCGGCCTCGCCGCGCTCGCGGGCCTGGCGATCACGTTCGCCGTCCTGCTGCGCTTCGTGGTTCCCGCGATCCTCGACGGCAAGCCACCCCTTCTGGTGGCCGTCGTCGGCTCCGCATTCATCATGCTGACCGTTCTGTACCTCACGCACGGTGTGACCCGCTCCACGACCGTCGCCGTCCTGGGCACCCTCGCAAGCCTGGCACTGACCGGCGTCCTGGCAGCCGCGGCCGTCAAAGCGACCTCACTCACCGGCGTCGCGGACGAGGCGACGGCCTACGTCGGCGAGGTCTACTCCATCGACACCCGGGGCCTGCTGCTGGCCGGCATCATCATCGGTGCGCTCGGCGTCCTCGACGACGTCACCGTCACCCAGACAGCCACCGTCGACGAACTGGCCCGCGCCAACCCCAGTTACCCACCCTCCAAGCTCTACCGCGGCGCGATCAGGGTCGGGCGCGCCCACATCGCATCGGTCGTCAACACCATCGTGCTCGCCTACGCGGGCGCCTCCCTGCCCCTCCTGGTGCTCATCCTCGCCGGCAGCGAGTCCCTCGGCCGGACACTGTCCGACCAGCTGATCGCCCAGGAGATCGTGCGCAGCGCCGTCGGCACCCTCGGGCTCATCGCGGCAGTTCCGATAACCACCGGACTTGCGGCGCTGGCGGCCGGCAGAGCACGAGCACGCACGCCAGCACCTGAGGTACCCGGGGGTCCCTGAGGAGGTCACCACTAGCTGAACGGGAGGCCTTCGAACTCGTCCCGTTCACCGGCCCTCGATCCCACGGGCAGAGGTCCCCGTCGACCCTTCTCGTCCAGGCGTCCGATCACCCTCCCGATCGTCTCGAGGACTGCCTCACCGCACGAGGCAAGTGACCCGACAAGATCGATACCAGGTCAGCTCACTCGTCTGGCATCACGAGTGACAACAGTTGTTGTCAGGGTCCTCGGGGCCGCTTGCGCCCCTCCGACGAGCGCTCGCTACACGCCTTGGCTCGGGCACTTCTGGCGCACATAAACCCACGGAGTCGAGCGACGATCATGACGAGGAATCCATGGGACGCAAGAGTCGGGCCAAGCCACGCGACGAGCCGAACGCGCACAACTTGCGATCAAGGCAGCGGAGAGCCCGCGGATAGTGACCGCCCGAAGTCGCCAAACAACCCTCTTGGAGCCGGCCGCTGCCTCGGCGGTCTCTGCTCCACCGCTCCCGCTGCTGCCGCGGTCCGGGCGATCGACGGCTGCGGATCAGCTCAGGCGACCGGTAGAACGCCAACGCGAGCTTCACGCTGAGATCGAAGACGAGATCCGCCGGCTCCTCGAACAAGGGCAGAATTGGCCCGTGGTGGCCGACGCAGTCGGCATCACCAGGCAAGGCGCCCGCCAACGTTACCGACACCTGGCTCCATGTAGGCCAAGGCGATGATCAGCACGAACGACACAGCGGGTTAGTGGAAGTGCGGAAGCCGATGCGCTGTCATCGCGGCGTGAAGAACCTCAAGTCGCACCCATCCGCAGGAACACGAGACGTGCGTCCGCCCAGTCGAGGGCGGTCTGTGAGGGCGAAGCCCGGGCAGTGCGTCTAAAGCTCCAGGGTGCCGGATCTTGAAGGGCGGCGGCGAGACGGGATCAGCCAGTCCGTGCCGGACCGTGTCGGTGGCAAGGGCATCACTGCCACGGGCAAGCGTGTCGAGCACGGTCGGCGCAGGAAAGGGCCACGTGTTCTTCCGCATCACCCCTCGCCTCAGCGCTTTCGTGGCACATAGCCAGACATGACGATGACTGCCACCGAGGTGCGCCGCCTCCCAGCCGTTGTCGACGTGGTCACCGCCGCCGAGGTGCTCGGCATAGGTCGCACCGTCGCCTACGAGCTCATCCGCACCGACCACTTCCCGACACCGGTCCTACGCGTCGGACACCAGATCAAGATCCCTACCGCGTACCTGATCGAGTTGCTCGGACTGTCCACCGAACCGGCGACCGCGCTTCCCCTACCGCCGTCCGCAGGCTAGGAAGAAGGGCAACCGAGCAAGGAGGCAGGCAATGCGCGGGTCGACGATGCAGCGATGCGGCTGCCGCGACGCGTCCGGTCGACAGTTGGGTGCACGCTGCCCTCGGCGAGGGCAGCGTGGCCACGGCAGCTGGTGGTTTCGCTACGACGCACCCCGTGGCGTGGACGGTCGTCGTCGTCAGGTCAAGGTGGGGCCGTTCGAATCCCGCCGTGACGCCGAGGCCGCGATGGTGGCGGTCCTGGACCAGGTGCACAAGGGCACCCACATCGAGAGAGACCGCGGGCTGACCTTCGCGCAGTTCTTGGATGACTGGATGGCCGGAAAGCTGGCCTTGAAGGCCTCGACCCGGACGTCCTACGAGCACCACATCGAGCTCTACCTGAAGCCGGGCCTCGGGCATGTCCGGCTGGCCGACCTGCGCGACACCGAATTCGAGGAGCTCTACGCCGCGATGCGGCTGATCGGCCGACCCGGCCCAGGCAAGCCATCCGCGATGCTGACGCGCCTGTTGGCCGTGCGCACCGACACCAAGCAGGCACGTCGCCCGCTCACCCCGAACCGCATCCGCACCGTGCACGCCACTGCACGCAGCGCCCTTAACGCCGCCGTGAAACGGCGCAAGATCGCGCACAACCCGGTGCTCTACGTCGAGCTCGAGCGGGTCCG
Source organism: Actinomycetes bacterium (assembly GCA_035489715.1). NCBI lineage: Bacteria > Bacillati > Actinomycetota > Actinomycetes > Actinomycetes bacterium. The sequence continues at coordinate 43,461 of DATHAP010000021.1, read as the reverse complement.
CAAGCCCCGGGCGCTTGTCTGGACTGACGAGCGCGTCGTCCAGTGGCGCAGCACCGGCCGGCGGCCCTCCCCGGTGATGGTGTGGACACCGACGCAGACGGGCGCGTTCCTCGACGCCGTCGCCTATGACCGGCTCTACGCGCTGTGGCACCTGCTCGTGTTCCGCGGCCTACGGCGATCCGAGGCGGTCTGGCTGTCCTGGGTCGACGTCGACCTGGATGCCGCGTCCGCGACCGTCCGTGCCGGGTCGCAGCGGGACTGGGACGGACCGAAGAGCGAGGCGAGCGAGCGCACCGTTGCCCTCGACCCGGTTACCGTCGCGGTGCTTCGCCGGCACCGCAAGGCTCAGCACGAGCTGCGACTGCGCTGGGGGGCGGGCTGGACCGAGACCGGTCTCGTGTTCACCCACGAGGACGGCCGGGCGCTGACCCCCAACGGAGTCTCCCAGCGCTTCGACCGGCTCGTCACCCGGCACGACATGCCCGCCATCCGGCTGCACGACTTACGCCACGTCGCCGCGACGCTCGCGCTCACCGCGGGGGTCGACGTCAAGGTGGTGTCCGAGCAGCTCGGGCACACCACCACCCAGATCACTCGTGACATCTACCTCAGCGTGATGCCACAGGTCGCGCAGGCCGCCGCCGAGGCCGCCGCGGCACTGGTCCCGAGGGCCACCACCCGAGTTGATGGGCACAACCATGTGCCCACCGCGTGCCCACCTGGGGACATTCCGGACAGCCCTCACGATCTCCAAACGAACAAGCGACCAGGCCAGGCCATGTGGGGCGGCCGGGACTCGAACCCGGGACCGAGGGATTATGAGTCCCCTGCTCTAACCGGCTGAGCTACCGCCCCGGGTGAGATGGAGGTGCTCCCGCACCTGGACTCGAACCAGGAACCTACCGGTTAACAGCCGGTTGCTCTGCCAATTGAGCTATGCGGGAACGGCCGGGCAGGGCCCGGCCGGGGACCCGCACAGGTTATCGCAAGGTGTCGGGTGCGAGAGCCCGGGTATGCCCTCTCCCGACACGCCTGGGGCACCCTTGTCGATGTCCTCCAGCCGCCCATCCACGGGAGCAGACGATGCGCACCAAGGTCACCTTCTTCGCCGGCTTCGCCACAGGTTACGTCCTGGGCAGCCGGGCCGGACGGGCGCGGTACGAGCAGATCAGTCGGGCCGCCCGCGCCTTCGCGTCGAGCCCTGCGGTCCAGAGCACCGCGAGCAGCCTGCAGCACCAGGCCGGCGAGGCGCTGTCCGCGGCCAAGGACAAGGCGGCGGACCGGGTGGTGCCGACGCTGCAGGAGAAGCGCCCGTCCTGGCTCGGCGGCCAGCACGACACCACGACGACCTCGACGACCGAGCCGGCCGGCAGCAACGGTCACTCCAGCTGACGCGGGCGGGGGGCGAGATGGCACGGCTGCGACGCGTCGACTGCTCGGGCGCCGGCATCAGACGGGTGCGCCGCGGCAAGGGCTTCTCCTACGAGTGGCACGACGGCTCCAAGGTCGTCGATCCCGACACGCTGGCCCGGATCAGGGGCCTCGTGCTCCCGCCGGCGTGGGAGGACGTCTGGATCTGTCCTCATCCGCGCGGGCACATCCAGGCGCTCGGCACCGACGCCGCGGGCCGCCGGCAGTACCGCTACCACGATGAGTGGCGGGTGCAGCGCGATGCCGAGAAGCACGAGCGGGTGCTCACCTTCGCCAAGCGTCTGCCGACCGCGCGCGAGCAGGTCCTGGTGCACCTCGCCGAGCGCGGACTGACGCGCAACCGGGTCCTCGCCGCGGCCTTCCGGCTGCTCGACCTCGGCTTCTTCCGGGTCGGCGGCGAGAGCTACGCCGAGGCCAACGGGACGTACGGCCTGGCGACCATGCGGCGCGAGCACGTCACTGTCACCGGTGACCTCGTGGTCTTCGACTACGTCGCCAAGAGCGGCAAGCAGCGCGTGCAGGCGCTCGTCGACGACGACGTCCGCAAGGTCGTCGTCGCACTGCTCAAGCGCGACGACCCGAGCAAGGAGCTGCTGGCCTACCGCGACCGCACAGGGTGGCACGACGTGACGAGCGCCGACATCAACGCCTACCTGCGCGAGGTGGTCGGCGAGGAGGTGAGCGCCAAGGACTTCCGCACCTGGCACGCCACCGTCCTCACCGCCGTCGGGCTCGCCGTCTCCACCCAGGCACCGACGTCCGCGACCGCGCGCAAGCGGGCGGTGACCCGGGTGGTCAAGGAGGTCTCGGAGTACCTCGGCAACACACCGGCCGTCTGCCGCAGCTCCTACATCGACCCGCGCGTCCTCGACCTCTACGACGACGGCGTGACGATCCAACGGTCGCTCGAGCGGCTCGGCGCCGAGGCCAGCTTCGGCCAGCCGGCGACCCACGGGCAGATCGAGGCCGCGGTGCTGCGGCTGCTGCGCCGCCCGGTCAAGCCCGCGTCGCGGCGCACCGCGAAGGCCGCCTGACGCGTCAGCGGCCCAGTTCCGCGCGCAGCGCAGCGACGGCGGAGTCTGCAGCCGTCCGTACGTCGGCAGCCGCACCGTCCACACCTGGGTCGGCGACCACCTGCCACCTGAGCTCGCCGTCGCCGCCGTCACGGCCCACGACGCGCACCGACCCGCCAGGCACCGGGACCCGCCGGGTGACGACGATGCTCGCCATCACCCGCTCGTGCACGGTCTCGGGCAGCCGTCCCGGCTCCGGGAGCTCGGCCCGCCAGTCCGGCTGGTCGTGGTCGACCGGCTCGACGGTCAGGGTGCCGTCGTCGTCGACCCAGCGGGCGTGCGCGACGTCCATCCAGGCCAGCCGGCGGTCCGCGGTGACGAGAGCCCGGTCGGTGGCGACGACCCACCCGCCGGCCGCGTCCTGTGCGGCGACCAGGAACCGCTCACCGGGCGGGAGGGGAAGCGGTGACGGCCCGCGCGACGACCGTGGCCGCCGCCACGACCGGAAGAGCGCGGGGCTCACGTCCCGAGGTAGTCGCGCAGCTGCGCCGACAGGTGCGGGTGGCGCAGCTTGGCCAGGCTCTTCGCCTCGATCTGACGGACCCGCTCGCGGGTGACGCCGAAGGCGCGGCCGACCTCCTCCAGGGTCCGCGGCTCGCCGTCGGTGAGGCCGTAGCGCATCCGGACGACCTCGCGCTCGCGCTCGCCGAGGTGCCCGAGCACCGCCTCGACGTGGCTCTGCAGCAGCCCGCCGGCGACCAGCTCGGGCGGCGGGATCGACTCGCTGTCCTCGATCAGGTCCCCGAGCTCGGACCCCTCCTCCTCGCCGACGGGCGAGTGCAGGGACACCGGCTCCATCGCCAGCCGCTTGATCTCTGCGACCCGCTCGGCCGGCAGGTCGACCCGCTCGGCGATCTCCTCGGCGGTCGGGTCGCGACCTAGGGTCTGCACGAGCATCCGCTGTGCCCGCAGGATGCGGTTGACGGTCTCGACCATGTGCACCGGGATGCGGATTGTGCGCGCCTGGTCGGCGACCGCGCGGGAGACCGCCTGCCGGATCCACCAGGAGGCGTACGTCGAGAACTTGAAGCCGCGGGTGTAGTCGAACTTCTCAACGGCACGGATCAGGCCGAGGTTGCCCTCCTGGATCAGGTCGAGGAAGGGCAGGCCGCGCCCGGAGTAGCGCTTCGCGATGGAGACGACGAGTCGCAGGTTGGCCTCGATCAACCGCTTCTTGGCGCGCTGCCCGTCGCTGACAATGGCGCGCAGGTCACGGCGCAGCTCGGGCGGGAGACCGGTCTCGTGGTCGAGCTTCTCGGCGGCGAAGACGCCGGCCTCCACCCGCTTCGCGAGGTCGACCTCGTCGGCGGCGGTGAGCAGGGCGACCCGGCCGATCTCGCGCAGGTACACACGGACCAGGTCGGCAGACGCGGCCGGCCCGGCGTCGTCGAGCGCCGGCGCCTCCTCCTCGACGGCCTCCGCCGCGAGGTCCTCGGCGGTGGGCTCGTCGGAGACGACCTCGACGCCCATCTCGGCCAGTCGAGCGACGATGTCGTCGATGCTCTCGGGGGTCAGGCCGGCGGCGGTGGCTTCGGCCGCGACCGCCTGCGCAGGGAGCAGTCCGGTCCCGGTGCCCTGCACGCGGAGCCGGTCCACCGTCTGCCCAACGGTGTCAGGTAGGACTGCAGCCTCCCCCACGACGATCAGTCTGCTCCCCCGAAGCCCCCGACGCAGCCATTTATCAGATCGATCTTCGCCATTCGGGCAGACCGCGCTCCGCGCAGGCTCAGAGGGTGCCGATCGCTCGCTCGCGCAACGACCTCCGGTGTGCCTCGAGGGCGACCAGCTCGCCGAACAGGCGGTTGTACTCGGCGACCTGCTCTACCGGGTTGAGTCGTTGCAGCCGCGACTTCACCTCGGTGATGCGCCGGGTCGCGGCGAGCTCCTCGAGCCGCGCTAGCACCTCGGTGGCGTAGCGCGTAAGGCCCTGGTCGGACGCCGGCAGCGGCTCGACGGCGAGGCCGCGCACCAGGCCGCGCACTCCGTCGTCGGCGGCTGCGAGGTCGACCTTCTCGACCCAGGTCGCCCCGCCCGCCCCGGCCTCGGCCACCCCACCGGCCGCGCGGACCGCGGCGCGCACCGCGGCGTACGCCGGTGCCGTGTAGACCGCGTCGTCGAGGTCGTCGTAGGCCGCGCCGGCGAGCGCCGGCGTCTGCAGCACGATCTTGAGGCTGTCGCGCTCCACCCGCAGCGCCGGGTCGTTCGGGTCGAGGCCGGACGTCACCGAGGGCTCGGCGGCGACCCGGCGACCGATCTCGTCGACACCGCCGCGGGAGGCACGCACCAGCTCGTCGGGGTCGGCCAGGCCGATCCACCCGGCCAGCGACCGGGCGTAGTTGCTGCGCAGCGAGACGTCGCGGATCTGCCGCACGACGTCCATGCCGGCCCGCGTCGCCTGCGTGCGGCCCTCGACGGTGTCGAGGTCGAAGTGGCCGATGGTCGTACGCAGCGCGAACTCGAAGAGCGGCACCCGGCGGGCGACCAGGTCGCGCACCGCGGTGTCGCCCTTGTGCTGGCGCAGCTCGCACGGGTCCATGCCGCTGGGCTCGACCGCGACGAAGGTCTGGGTGACGAACTTCTGGTCGTCCTGGAAGGCGCGCATCGCGGCCTTCTGGCCGGCCGAGTCGCCGTCGAAGGTGAAGACCACCTCGCCGCGGAACTCGTTCTGGTCCATCAGCAGCCGGCGCAGGATCTTGATGTGCTCGTCGCCGAACGCGGTGCCGCAGGTGGCGATCGCCGTCCCGACGCCGGCCAGGTGGCAGGCCATGACGTCGGTGTAGCCCTCGACCACGACCGCCTGCATCCGCCGGGCGATGTCGCGCTTGGCCAGGTCGAGGCCGTACAGGACCTGGGACTTCTTGTAGATCGGGGTGTCGGGCGTGTTGACGTACTTGGCCTCGATGCGGTCGTCGTCGAAGAGGCGCCGGGCGCCGAAGCCGATGACGTCGCCGCTGATGTCGCGGATCGGCCAGAGCAGCCGGGCCATGAAGCGGTCGATCGGGCCGCGCTGGCCCTCCCGGGTCAGGCCGCCGGTCACCAGGTCCTGGGTGGCGAAGCCGCGGCCCCGCAGGTGCTGGGTCAGCAGGTCCCAGTCGCGAGGCGCGAAGCCGACGCCGAAGTGCTCGGCGGCCGCCTGGTCGAAGCCGCGCTCGGCGAGGAACTGGCGCCCGGCCGCCGCCGCTGGCGTCGCCAGCTGCTCGGCGTAGAACTCGGCGGCCACCCGGTGCGCCTCCACCAGCTTCTGCCGCTTGCCGTGCTGCCGCACCGGCCCGGTGCCGCCCTCGTCGTAGCGCAGCTGGACGCCGAACCGGTCGGCCAACCGCTCGACCGCGTCCGCGAAGGGCAGGTGGTCGATCTGCATGACGAAGGAGATGACGTCACCACCGAGCTGGCAGCCGAAGCAGTGCCAGCTGCCGACGCTCGGGCGCACCGAGAACGACGGTGACTTCTCGTCGTGGAAGGGGCACAGCCCCTTGAAGTTGCCGCCGCCGGCCGGCCGCAGGGTGACCACGTCGCCGACGACGTCGGCGATGTCGGCCCGCTCCTTGACGAGGACGACGTCCTCGTCCCGGATCCGGCCTGCCACGGGACCGGAGTCTACGTGCGCGGCGCTGGCTCAGGCGGCGGCGCTGTGGGCATCCTCGATGATCTCGGCCAGGCGGTCCCGGTTCGGACCCTCGGCGTGCGCCGGACGCCAGCCGCCGTGGTAGACCTCGCGGGCCAACGGCTCGACCGGCGCCAGGCTCGCGGGCAGCGCCGCCATCATCGCGTAGGGCCCGACGTAGGGCTGGAGGCGCGGCTCCACCTCGGCCGCGGCCACCACCAGGTCCGAGGGCAGCGGCTGCGACAGGTCGACGTCGTGGCCCTGCCAGCGGAGCGCGGCCGCGTCGTCCATCGTCACGTGGTCGGCGACCCAGGGCCGGATCTGGCGGTCCGCCCACGCGCCGAAGGGCTCGGCCACCGACGCGGCGCCGGCCGGGTCCTCGCCCAGCAGCCGCAGCAGCTCGTCGACCTGCATCGCGGCCATCGCGACGCCGCGGCCCGCGGTGGGGGCGGTCGTCGCGACCGCGTCGCCGACCGACACCAGGCCGGGCACCAGCCGCTGCGGGTGGTAGGTGTTGCGCAGCGCGCCTCCGGCGGTCGCCGGGCCGGTCGGGACCGACCGCTCGGGGTCGGTCCACACGGCCAGCGCCGGAACCGCCCGGCAGGCCGCGTCGAAGACGACGTCATGGCGCAGCTCCCTCAGCGCCACGTCGGCGGTCGGGCGGACGAACACCACCGAGAAGTGCCCGCGCTCGTGCGGGAACACGATGACCAGGTAGCCGTCGAAGGCCCCGAACCACGCGATCGGCGAGGACATCGGCCCCCGCTCCGCTCCCGGCCGCAGCCGGTAGGTGCGGTTGACGTAGGCGATGCCGCAGTCACCGCCGAGCACGGTCCCGCTCCGGCCCAGCCGACCGGACCGCCCGGTCGCGTCCACGACCAGGTCGGCCTCGACGACCCGGCCGTCGACCCGCGCGCCGACGACCCGGCCACCGCGCTCGACCAGCTGCTGCACCGCACCCTGACGGACGTCCAGCCCGGACGTACGGGCTGCCGCGGTGCGCAGCGCGCGCTCGACCACGATCCGACGCGACAGCATCCCGCCGCTCACCGGGCCCAGGCCCGGCACGTCGATCTCCACCGGCTCGGCGCCGGCCGCCCGCCAGGTGGCCAGCGCGGCCGGCCAGCGCGCGCCCAGCACCCGCGCCACCTGTGGCCGGAAGCCGTGCGCGTGACCGAACTGCATGACCCCCCGCCGGTCCCACGTCCCGTCCCGGCCCGGCCCACCGTCCCGGTCGACGACCACGACCTCCGCCCCCAACCCGGCCAGGCCACCGCCGAGCATCAGCCCCGCCGGGCCGGCCCCCACCACCATCGCCCGCATCGTTCCGTCCGTTTCGCTACACTGGTCATTGATTGATTACACCGAAGGTAACCTCAAATTGAGAGGTGTCAAGAGAGATGCCGACCCGACCTGCCTCGCCCGGGGCCGTCGTCGGCCCGGACAGCGTGCCGCGGCGGGCCTACCGGTCCCCGTTGCGCGACGCGCAGATGCAGGCCACCCGGCGCGCGGTCGTCGCGGCGGCGCACGACCTGTTCGTCGAGGTCGGCTACGCCGCGGCCACCGTCGAGGTGATCGCCGAGCGGGCCGGCGTGAGCCGCAAGACGGTGTTCACGTCGGTGGGCGGCAAGGCCGTCCTGCTCGACCGGGCCCTCGACCTTGCGCTGCGCGGCGACGAGGACCACCGGCCGGTGGCCGAGCGGCCCGAGATCCGGGCTGAGGCCGAGGAGACCGACCCTGTGCGGCTGGTGCACCGGTGGGTCCGCCGGATTGCTGTCATCGAGCGCCGTGTCGCGCGCCTCGCGCTGGTCCTGGCGGTGGCCGCCGACGGGGACCCTGAGGTGGCCCGGATGCACGAGCGGTCCGAGCGCGGCCGTCGCGCGACGGCGCAGCTGTTCGCGGCTCGCCTCGACGAGATCGGCGGGCTCCGGCCCGACGTCGACGCCGACCGGGCCGAGGTCATCGCCGCGCTGGTCAGCGAGCCGCTGGTCTACCAGCGCCTGGTCGTCGAGGCCGGGTGGACGGTGGCGGCCTACGCCCGATGGATGCAGCAGACCCTGGTGGACGCGCTGCTCCCCCGGTGACTCGGACGCGCTACGACGACTCGGCAGACTCGGCGAGCTCGGCCAGGCGGTCCACCGACGCCATCAGTCGCTCGACCGTGGTGGCTCGGGCGCGCGGCAGGCGCTGCTCGTCGGCGAGCCGGGTCCAGTCGTAGGTGTGCGCGACACGGGTGTGTCCGGCGTCGACCGGCTCGAGCTCCCACCGCCAGAGGTGGCCCGGTGGCTCCTCGCCGGGTTCGGCCGGGCGCCAGGCGATGCGCCGGCCCTCCTCGAACTCGACCACGTGGTTCTCGCGGATGTTGCCCTTGGTCGTCCGCATCAGGAACACGTCACCGACCGTGCGGACCCGCTGGCCCGGGTCCGCGGCGTCGAGGTTGTCGTTGCCGTCCCACCGTGGCTGCTGCGCGGGGTCCGCGACGAGCTCGAAGACCTCATCGGCAGCGGCGGCGATCAGGCGCTCGGCCCTGACGACCCGGGGCAGGTCGTCCGTCACGACCGGCCACCCGTCGCCTCGTCCGCGAGCTCAGCAAGCGGTACGTCGGGGTCCGCCAGCCGGGCCGGGTCGACCGTCGCGCGGGCCCGTGCCAGCCGCTTGATGCCGTCGGCGGCGTCCCAGTCGTTGACGTTCATCCCGGCCAGGACCCGGCCGCTGCCGAGCCAGAAGGTGAGCCACGACGCCGCCGACTCGGCCCGAGGATCGCCGCGCAGCACCACCTCGTCGCCCTCGTCCCGGGGCACGTAGCCGTGGTACTCCATGGACAGGTCGTACTGGTCGGTGAAGAAGTACGGCAGCTTGGCGTTGGGCTCCCCCTGGCCGGCCATCGACCGACCGGCCGCCGTCCCCTGGTTGGCCGCATTGGCCCAGTGCTCGATCCGCAGCCGGGTCTGCAGCAGCGCGTTCCACGCGTTGGCCACGTCGCCCGCCGCGTAGACGTCCGGGTCCGACGTCTGCAGCAGGTCGTCGACCACCACGCCGTTGTCGACCTCGAGGCCGGCCTGCTCGGCGAGGCGGGTGTTGGGTCGGATACCCACGCCGACCACCACCCGGGACGCCTCGTGCACCGTGCCGTCGGACGTACGCACGCCGGTGACCCGGCCGTCCTCCCCCTCGAAACCGTCCACACCGAGGCCGGTGCGCAGGTCGACCCCGTGCCCGCGGTGCAGGTCCGCGAAGACCTCGCCCACCTCGGGCCCCAGGACGCCGTAGAGCGGCGTGGGCTGCGGCTCGATCAGCAGGACCGATGCCCCGTGGTGCCGGGCCGCGGCAGCGACCTCGAGGCCGATCCAGCCCCCGCCGACGACCACCAGCGAGCCGCCGGCGGACAGCTCGTCGCGCAGCCGCTCCGACTCGCCGATCCGGCGCAGGTAGTGGATGCCGTCGAGGTCACCTCCGGACACCTCGAGCCGTCGCGGTGACGACCCGGTCGCCAGCAGCACCTTGTCGTAGCCGATCCGCTCTCCCCCCGCGAGCTCGACCTGGTGCTCCTCGCGGTGCAGGGCGGTGACCGCCGTGCCGAGCCGCAGCTCGACGTGGTGCTCGTCGTACCACCCCTCCTCGTGCACGAATGCCTTGTGGCGGGGCTTGTCGCCCTTGAGGATCTCCTTGGAGAGCTTGGGTCGCTCGTAGGGCCGCTCCCGCTCGTCTCCGACCAGCAGCACCCGCCCGTCGAAGCCCGCATCGCGCAGGGCCTCGGCGGCCTTCGCTCCCGCGAGGCTCGCGCCGACGATGACGTAGGTCCGGTCAGCCATGACGGTCATCCTCACCTCGCTGGGACCTCGACGCCAGGCGGCCCCGCAGCGAGACGGCGGACGCGTCGGTCAGCGACGCGACCTGGTCCAGCACCACCCGCAGCCGGGCGGGGTCATCGGAGGCGTCAGCCCAGGCGTCGCGCAGGATCGGGTCGAGCGACACGGGAGCCGTCGCCGACAGCAGGTCGACCAGTTCGTGCACGAGCTGGGTCTGCAGCTCGTACCGCCGTGCTGCCTCGTCGCGCGACATGACGTAGCGGTCGGCGACGGCCTTGAGGACCTCCACCTCCGCGCGGACGGCGGCCGGCACGACCAGGTCGGCCGAGTGACGCGAGAGGGGCGCGTCACCATAGGCGTCGGTCGTCGCGTCCTGGGCTGCCCGGGCGAAGCGGCCGATCAGCTGGCTGGTGAGGTTCTTGAGGGCGGCCAGGTCACGCTGCGAGCCGTCGTAACCGGCCGGCCAGTCCGGGAGCGACACCAGCCGGTCCATGGCCTGGAGTACGTCGTCGTCGCTCAGGGACGGATGCCGCTCGACCGTGCGCGCGGCCACCGCCGCGCGTTCGGCCGGGTCGCGCAGCGCGTCCAGCCGCAGGTGGCCGGAGTGGACGGCGTCCTCCAGGTCGTGCACGGAGTAGGCGACGTCGTCGGCCCAGTCCATGACCTGGGCCTCGACGCAGCGCGCTCCCTCCGGGGCGCCGAGACGCAGCCAGGCGAAGACGTCGCGGTCGTCGGCGTAGACGCCGAACTTGCGCGGGTCCGTCTCGCGGCCCCACGGGTACTTGCACGAGGCGTCGAGCACCGCCCGGGTCAGGTTCAGCCCGACGCTCCGGCCGTCCGGCGCGAAGGCCTTGGCCTCGAGACGGGTGAGGATCCGCAGGCTCTGGGCGTTGCCCTCGAACCCGCCGGCCGGGTCCGCGACCGCGGCCAGCGCCGCCTCGCCGGTGTGGCCGAACGGCGGGTGTCCCAGGTCGTGCGCCAGGCAGGCGGTCTCCACCAGGTCGGGGTCGCAGCCGAGCGCCTGGCCGATGCCGCGACCGATCTGCGCGCACTCCAGGGAGTGGGTGAGCCGGGTGCGCGGGAAGTCGCTCTCCCCCGGCACCACGACCTGGGTCTTGCCGGCGAGCCGCCGCAGCGCCGAGGAGTGCAGCACACGCGCCCGGTCCCGGTCGAAGGCCGTGCGACCGGAGCGCTTGGCCGGCTCGGGGACCCAGCGCTCGTCGGGAGGTGCGACGTCAGACAGCGTTGGGACCCGAGTCGGAGCTGCGGTTGAAGATCTTCCAGTACAGGTAGCCGAAGGTCTCCCGGACGATGTAGCGCAGCTCGGTCGCCCGCGTGCGGACGGCCGGGCCGCGCCGGGTCGGTGACACGACCGCGTTCATGCCGGTCCCGCTGGCCATGGACCCGGCCCGCAGGGCGTGCCAGGGGTCGGTGACGACGACGGCGGTGGACCAGCCGCGCCGCTGCATGTGATCCTGCACCGCGGAGAGGCTGCTGAGGGTGTCGGTGCCGGTCGGCACCGCGGCGATCCGCTCGGCGGGCACGCCGTTCTCCGCCAGCCACGCGCGGCCGGCCTCGGCCTCGGTGAAGCGGTCGCCCTCGAGCTTGCCGCCGACCGTGATGACCCGTGGCGCCACGTCGGCCTTCCACAGGTCGCGGGCGTGGACCAGTCGGGCGGTGAAGACCGACGAGGGCCGGCCGTCGAACTGGGCGGCGCCCAGCACGACGATCGCGTCCGACACCCGGCGGTCGTCCTGGCGGGCGGTCCACCAGACGAACGTCGCGGTGCCGAGGAAGACGAGCAGGCAGCAGACGACGACGGCCGCCAGTGCCTTGACGACCAGACGGGGGACGATCAGCAAGCGGTCACCGGCTGTCGCTCCCGTCGCTCACGACCGAGGCCCGACCAGCCTCGAGGCGGGCCACCGGGACCCGGAACGGCGAACACGAGACGTAGTCCAGACCGACCTCGTGGAAGAAGTGCACCGAGTCCGGGTCGCCGCCGTGCTCGCCGCAGACACCGACCTTGAGGCCGGGCCGAGCGGCGCGCCCCTCCTCGGTCGCGATGCGGACCATCCGGCCGATGCCGTCGCGGTCCAGCGACTCGAACGGCGACACCCCGAAGATGCCGAGGTCGAGGTAGCGGCTGAAGAACGCCGCCTCGACGTCGTCGCGCGAGAAGCCCCAGCCCATCTGGGTCAGGTCGTTGGTCCCGTAGGAGAAGAACTCGGCCGCCTCGGCGATCTGCCCGGCCGTCATCGCGGCGCGCGGCACCTCGATCATCGTGCCGATCAGCGCGTGCAGGTCCTGGCCGGTGCGCTCCTGGACGTCCGAGAGGATCGAGAGCGCCTCGTCGCGGATCGCCTCGAGCTCCTGGATCGCCCCGACGAGCGGGACCATGATCTCGGCCTTCGGCGACTTCCCCTCCGCCTGCAGCTGGGCCGCGGCCTCGGCGATGGCCTTGACCTGCATGCCGAAGAGGCCGGGCACGACGAGGCCGAGCCGCACGCCGCGCAGGCCGAGCATCGGGTTCTGCTCGTGCAGTCGGCGGACCGCGTCGAGCAGCTTCTGGTCGTGCGAGGTGTCCTCGCCCCTCTCCTCCGCTACGGCGACCTTGACCGACAGGTCGGTGAGGTCGGGCAGGAACTCGTGCAGTGGCGGGTCCAGGAGCCGGACCGTCACCGGCAGGCCGTCCATCGCGGTGAAGATGCCGACGAAGTCGTCGCGCTGCAGCGGCTCGAGCGTGTCCAGAGCGGCCTGCCGCTCGTCGTCAGTGTCGGCGAGGATCAGCCGCTCGACGTGCTGACGTCGGTCCCCGAGGAACATGTGCTCGGTGCGGCAGAGGCCGATGCCCTCGGCACCGAAGCGACGGGCCCGCTCGGAGTCCTCCGGGGTGTCGGAGTTGGCGCGCACCCCGAGCCGGCGCTTCTCGTCGGCGTGTCCCACGAGCCGGTGCACGGCCTCGACCAGCTCGTCGGTGTCGCCAGCGGCCGGGTCGATCTCGCCCTCGAAGTAGAGGACGACCTCGGACGACTCGACCGGGACCTCGCCGAGGTAGACCGCGCCGGACGTACCGTCGATCGAGATGACGTCGCCCTCGTTGACGACGGCGCCGCCGCGCGCGGTGAACTTCCGGGCCTTGAGGTCGACGTCGAGCTCCTCGGCGCCGCACACGCAGGTCTTGCCCATGCCGCGAGCGACGACGGCCGCGTGCGAGGTCTTGCCGCCGCGGCTGGTGAGGATGCCCTGCGCGGCGATCATGCCGTTGAGGTCGTCAGGGTTGGTCTCGCGGCGGACCAGGATGACCTGCTCGCCCCGGTGGGCCATCTCCTCGGCCCGGTCGGAGTCGAAGACGGCCTTGCCGACCGCCGCTCCGGGCGAGGCGTTCATGCCCTTGGCGATCTGCTCCTTGTCGGCCTTGGCGTCGAACCTGGGGAACATCAGCTGGGCGAGCTGGTCGCCGGTGACCCGTGTCAGCGCCTCGTCGAGGTCGATCAGGCCCTGGTCGACCAGCTGGGTCGCGATGCGGAACGCCGCGGCGGCGGTGCGCTTGCCGACCCGGGTCTGCAGCATCCACAGCTTGTTCCGCTCGATGGTGAACTCGATGTCGCACAGGTCTCGGTAATGGTTCTCGAGCTTCTCCATGATGCCCATCAGCTCGTCGTACGCCGGCTTGTCGATGCCCTCGAGGTCCTGCAGCGGGATGGTGTTTCGGATGCCGGCGACGACGTCCTCGCCCTGGGCGTTCTGCAGGTAGTCGCCGTAGATGCCCTGGTGCCCGGAGCCGGGGTCGCGGGTGAAGGCAACACCGGTGCCGGAGTCCATGCCGAGGTTGCCGAAGACCATCGTGCAGACGTTGACCGCGGTGCCCAGGTCCGCCGGGATGCGCTCCTGACGGCGGTAGAGGATGGCCCGCGGGGCGTTCCACGAGTCGAAGACGGCTCGCACGGCGAGGTCCATCTGCTCCCGGGGGTCGGTCGGGAACTCCCGCCGACCGTGCTCGCGCACGATGCCCTTGAAGGTGTCGACCAGCGCGCGGAGGTCGTGCTCGTCGAGGTCGAGGTCGTTCTGGGTGCCCTTGGCCTTCTTGGCGTCGTCGATGGCGTCCTCGAAGTGCTCACCGTCGATGTCGAGGACCGTCTTGCCGAACATCTGGATCAGGCGCCGGTAGGAGTCCCAGGCGAAGCGCTCGCTGCCGGCCTGCTTGGCCAGGCCCTGCACCGACTCGTCGTTGAGACCGATGTTGAGGACGGTCTCCATCATCCCCGGCATCGAGAACTTCGCGCCGGAGCGCACCGACACGAGCAGCGGGTCGTCGGCCTGGCCGAGGGACCGGCCCATCGTCCGCTCCAGCGCCGCCAGGTGCTGGCTGACCTCGTCGCGCATCTCGACCGGCTCGTCGCCGGAGTCGAGGTAGGTCTTGCATGCCTCGGTCGTGATGATGAACCCGGGGGGCACGGGCAGACCGAGGTTGGTCATCTCCGCGAGGTTCGCCCCCTTGCCACCGAGCAGGTCCTTCATGTCCTTGCTGCCCTCGGTGAAGTCGTAGACGTACTTCGTCATGTCGAACCCCTCGCGCGATCGTCGTCGACCGGAAGACCCTGCACGCCGAGCCTACTCATGGGCTGGTGCTGGACTCGGCCGGGACGGGCGTTGCATAGTCACCCGCAGAGGGTCGACTCGGGGCGTTCATGAGGACGGGGCATGAACCGCACGAACCGCACGCCGTTGGTTGGTCGAGAGCAGGAGCTGGCAGTCCTGACGGGGCTGGTCGAGCGCTCCACGCGGGGTGGTGCACCGCTCGTCTTCGTGCACGGCGAGGCCGGCATCGGGAAGACGGCGCTGGTCCGGGCGCTGGTCGCCGAGGCCAGGGATGTCACCGTCCTGGCCGCGGCCGGCGAGGAGACCGAGACCGCACTGAGCCTCGGCGTGGTCGGCCAGCTGCTCGACCGGGCGAGGTCTCGTGCGCACCGAGCTGACCCGCCACCCACTGCGTTCGCGGCCGGAGCCGCACTCGTCGCCGCGGTCTCCGACCTCGAGGTTGAACGGCCGGTCCTGCTCTGGGTCGACGACCTGCACTGGGTGGACGCCCCGTCTCAGCAGGCGATCCTCTTCGCCCTCCGCCGGCTGACGGTCGACCCGGTCTGCACCGTGGTGAGCGCCCGCTCGTTCGACGACCCGGCGGTCGCACCGGGCTTCCTTCGGCTGCACCGGGACCCGCGGGCGACCGACCTCGCCCTGCACGGCCTCGACGCGGCAGCGGTGGGCGCGCTCGCGCAGCAGCACGGCGTGGACCTGCCGGTCGGCACTGCCCGCCGCCTGGCCGAGCACACGAGCGGCAACCCGCTGTGGTCGACCGCCCTGCTCCGCGAGCTGTCCCCCGAGCAGCTCTCGTCGTTGCCGCCGGAGCTCCCGGCACCCGGCGAGCTCCGCGCCGTCGTCGTCGCGCTGCTCGACCGCGCGTCGACGGGCGCGCGGCGCCTGGTCGAGGCATCGGCGGTGGCCGGGGCGGACTGGCCGCTCGGTCTGCTGGCCCGGGCCGGCTCGGTCACCGCGCCGGCCACCGCGCTCGCGGAGGCGGTCGGCGCCGGCCTGGTCACGGAGGTGCCGGGCCCGCCGCCGCACGTCCGGCCGGCGCACGCCCTGGTCCGGGCCGCCGTCCTGTCCTCCGTCACGACGGGTCGGCGCCTCGACCTCCACGCCCGTCTCGCGGAGCTCGCCCCGGACGCACGGCAGCGGCTGCGACACGAGATCGCGGCGTCACCCGGCGCCGACGACGCCCTCTCCGCGCGAGCGGCGGCGGCCGCGGCGGAGGCGGGCACCCGGGGTGACCTGGTCGGGGCCACCGAGCTGCTGGAGGCAGCGGCCCGGCTGGGCACCGACCCGGAGAGGGACGGTCGGCTGCTCGACGAGGCTGCTGCAACCGGCCTCATGAGCGGGGACGTGCACCGGGCAAGGGCGCTGGTCGGCGCGCTCGCCGACCTCGAGCCGACGCCGCGCCGCCTGCTGCTGCGGGCCTGGCTGGCGCTCAACGAGGGCCAGCACCCGGAGGCGGAGGCGCGGCTGCGTGTCGCCCTCGAGCGTGCCGCGAGCTCCGACGACCGGACGGTCCTGCCGGAGGCGAGCCGCCTGATGGCCCACGTCCTGCTGCTCGGCGGCCGGGAGGCCGAGGCGGTCGGCCACGCCCGCCGGGCCGTCGAGCTCGAGCCCGCCGCGACCCTGGGGGCCAGCATGGCTCGGGCCGTCCTGGTGACGTCGCTGGCCCTGCTCGGCCGGCACGACGAGATGGAGGAGGCCGCCGGCTTCGGCGACGAGCCACGGCCGGACCAGCTGATCACCGCGGTCTGCCGCGGCAACGCGCGGTCCTACGTCGGGGACTGGGTCGGTGCCACCCGCGACCTGGGCACGGTCGTCCGGGCCAGCCGTGTCATCGGCATCTCCGACTTCCTCAGCGCCGCCTGGGCGAACCTGGCCAAGGTGCAGTACCTCACCGGCGACTGGGACTCCGCCCGGCAGAACGCCGAGCAGGCCGTGGAGCTGGTCGATGACACCGACCAGTTCTGGGCGATCTCGCCGGTGCACTCCACCGCCGCGCTCGTCCCGGCCCGCCGGGGCGACTGGGACACCGCCCGGACGCACGTCGAGATCGCGCTCGCAGCTGCCAGGAGTCACCAGGAGGCGATGAGCATCCGGTATGCGGGCACGGCGGCGGCCACGCTCGCGCACAGCCGGGGCCGTCCCGACGAGGTCCTCGAGGCAGTGGCCCCGGTGGTCGAGAGCTACGCCGGCGCGATGCCGGGCCAGCCGGGGACGCTCGAGTGGCCGGCGCTCTACGCGGAGGCGCTGGTCCGGACCGGTCGGCGGGAGGATGCCCGGCGGGTCATCGACGACCTCGAGGCCAACGAGGTCCGGACGTGGCTGACGGCCCCGGTGGCCCGGGTGCACGGCCTGGTACAGGCGGCCGACGGCGCCCTGGATCAGGCGCTGGCGACGTTCGACCGGGCCGCAGGCCTGGCCACCGACCGGGACCTGCCCTTCGACCTCGCCCTGGTCCGCCTGGAGCGGGGGTCGGTACTGTTCCGCACGGGACGGCGGGCCGACGCCTTGGTGGACGTGCGGGCGGCGCTCGACGGCTTCGTCGCGCTGGGGGCCCGTCCCTTCGTCGACCTGGCTGCCGCCGACCTCGCCGCCCTCGGCGCCGCCGCGGCCGTCAGCACCTCACCGAGACCGACTCTCACTCCGCAGGAGCTCGCCGTGAGTCGCCTGGTGCGGGACGGCCTGACCAACCGGGAGATCGCGACCGAGCTCTTCCTCAGCACCAAGACGGTCGAGTTCCACCTCCGGCACGTCTACATGAAGCTCGGCATCCGCTCGCGCACCCAGCTCGTCGCCCGGTCCGCCGAGCTGCTCGACCTGCGCCAGGTCCAGGACGAGCGAGACCCCACGCTCTGAACGGTGCAGGACCCTGGCGATGACGGCGGGCGGCAGGTCGGCGGCCGCCAGGAGGCGAGCCCGCGAGCGCCACCCGTGGCGTGCGCGCCACGCGTGGGGCCGGCTGCGCTCCACCAGTCGGAGCGCCTCGCGGTAGAGGCATGCCTCCGGGTCCGGCTCCTCACCCCAGTGGCCGAACATCCGGACGTACGCCTCGCTCGTCAGCTGGCGGGCCGCCGCCTGGTCCCCCGTCAGGGTGGCGACCCAGGTCGCGACCGCGCTGTAGTACGCGGCCCAGACCTCCTCGGCGCGGCCGCCCGACCAGGCTGCCGGCCCATCTGCCTCCACGTCGCCCCCTCCCCCGCACGTCCTCCGCACGCTAGTCACCGCGCCGGGGCCGGCGCGCCAGGGAAAACCCTTGGTTCTCCCGGCCGGGCACCAGCCCGACGAGCGGCTGGGTGGTCCAGGATGCGGCGTGTGCGCCGGCCCTGGACGACCCGCCGCCCGCTCGCGCCCGTGGGCCTGGTCTCCTCGGCGGCCGCCCCCGTCCTGCTGATCGGCGGCTGGACCATCGCCGCCGCACACCAGCAGGGCGGCTTCGACTCGGTGCAGCTCACGATCAGCGACCTCGCCGGGCTCGGCGCCGACGACCGCTGGCTGATGACCGGGGCGCTGGCCGGATTGGGGCTCTGCCACGTCACCACCGCGGCCGCCCTGGGTGACGCCGCGACGGCCGGGCGGGTGGTGCTCGCCGGCGGCGGGCTCGCCACCGTTCTGGTGGGAGTCTTCCCGCTGCCCGCGGACGGGGCCGGCTCGGTGCCGCACACCGTGGTGGCCTCGGTCGCGTTCCTCGCCCTGTCGGTCTGGCCGGTCCTCGCGGCGCGGCGCGACGCTGTCGGCCCGTTGCTGCGCCCTCTGCCGGCAGCGACGGCCACCGCAGCGCTGGTCGGCTGCCTCACCTGGTTCGGCGTCCAGCTGCGCGCCGACGACTCGGTCGGTCTGGCGGAGCGGGTGACGGCGGGGCTGCAGTCGCTGTGGCCGCTGGCGGTCACCACGACCGTCGCCCTGGCCGCGCGACGCCGTCGCTAGCGGTCGCCCGCTCCGAACGGGCGCAGCACCCCCACCGTGTCGACGCCGAGCCGGTCCAGCGCGTAGCCGCCCTCGTGCACCAGCACGGTCGGTCGAGATGGAGGCGATGTCGCACGACGCGCTGCCCGGGCAGGTGCTGCGACTGTCGCTGGCGGGGACCGACTGGCCCACACGGTCGCCCCGCCGGTGCCTCTGACCTTGACGGTCGACCGGTCCGCGTCGTGGCTCGGGCTGCCGCTGGCAGGCGAGTCGGTGGCCGCGCCTACGCCTGCCGCTGGTCGCCCCGCCCGAGATCGAGGCGTCGGACGTGGACTGGCAGGTCTCGCGCGACGTGCTGCGCCGACGGACGACGTGCACCGACGCGCACGGCAGCCACTACGAGGTGGACGGCGGGTCGGTCAGCGAGCGCTACACCGGTGCGGTGTCGGTCGACACGGTTACGTGGGAGCAGCGGGCGGAGGCGACTGCCGACTTCACCGTGCGGTGGCCGGAGGCGGCCGTCCGGGCCCGCGCCGACGTGACGCTGGTGGCCGGCCCGACGACGTACGACCTCGACATCTCGCTGCAGAGCTGGCGCGACGGCGAGCCGTTCGCCGCCCGGCAATGGCACCGCCAGGTCCCGCGCGACCTGGGCTGAGAAAGAGTCAGTGACAACCGCGCGAGACGGGGGCGATGATCGGCCCGTGGAGCTCGTCGGCGCACGGACGACCCTGGTGCCGGTCACGCCGTCGCACGTCGCCGACCTGCGGCAGATCCTCGCGACGCCCCAGGTGAGCGCCCGTTGGGGCGATGAGGCGGCATCGGACGCCTGGCCGTACGACGACTCGTCGGCGGTGCGCTTCGCGATCCTCTTCGACGGCGTCGTGCGCGGGATGGTGCAGTACGGCGAGGAGGACGACCCGATGTACCGCCACGCGTCGATTGACGTGTTCGTCGACCCGGCTGTGCACGGCCGCGGAGTCGGACGCGACGCCGTCGCGACTCTGGCCGCCCACCTGGTCGACGACCGCGGCCAGCACCGGATCGTCATCGACCCGGCCGCCGACAACGTGCCGGCGATCCGCTGCTACGCCGCGGTCGGCTTCCGCCCGGTGGGCGTGATGCGCCGCTACGAGCGCGACCCGGTCACCGACGAATGGCACGACGGTCTGCTGATGGACCTGCTGGCAGAGGAGCTGGTGCGGCGGCCGTGCATCGGCACCTGACGCCATAGCTCACCTGTCTAGGGCGATGCCCCTCCCCGAGGTTCCTGACATGTTGGGAGCGCCCTGCAGGGAGGGCGCCGTTTCGGTGTGCGGTCTCAGGCAGGGAGGAAGCTTGGCATTCTTCCGGTTCAGCAGCTTGGTACTGGCAGCCGGCCTCTTCGTCGTGATCCTGGGCGCGACAGCCCTCGGGCACATCGTCGGCCGGTCGGTGCGCGACAAGTCCGAAGGCCTGCGCGAGCCCTTCGGCGTGATGCAGGCCGCGATGCTCGGGTTCATGGGGCTCGTGCTCGCGTTCGGGATCAGCCTGGCAGTGGGGCGCTATGAGAACCGCAGAGCGGCCGTGGTGGAAGAGGCCAACGCGATCGGCACGACCTATCTGCGGGCCCAAACCTTGCCGGAGCCGAGCCGGACGCGCTCCCTGGAGCTCCTACGTGACTTCACGGACACCAGCATCCGGATATCCCGGACGGTGCCCAGCAGCACGGACCAGGACGACGCGCTGGTCCGGAGCGGGCGCGCTGAACGCGCGCTGTGGACAGAGGCGGGGCGGGCCCTGGAAGCCGAACCGACGGCCAGCTCAGTGCGTCTATACGTGGAGAGCCTCAACGAGACGTTCGATGCCCAGTCCAGCGTGGTCTTCGGCTTGCGCAACCGGGTGCCGACAGCGGTCCTCGCCCTCGAGATCGTCGGTGCAGCCATCGCACTGGGCCTGCTCGCGCTCCATCTCGCCACCCTCGGCCGGGGACTGACGCCGGTGCTGGTGGCCTCCGCGCTGGTGACCCTGACACTGATGATCACCTTCGACCTGGATCGCCCGGTCCGTGGCCTCATCCAGGTCAGCGACGCCCCGTTGACGCAGCTGCGTGCGTCCATGGAGGAGCCGCCGGCAGTGGACGCGCCCGCACCGTCGACGACCGGCAGCGGCTGACCGCGATCTGGGGCCAGGGCGACGCCTCACCCTCACGGTCGACCGCTCGTCACGACCTCCCATCAGGTTCTCGTAGCCCCTGAACCGCCTCGATCGACGTGGCGTCGCGCGGTCCGGGCGTCGGCACATCACGGTCATCGGTTGTGTCCAACCCCTTGACTAGGTTCGGCGGTATGGCAGCGACGGTGTCCGAGGCGGTCGAGTTCGGGTGGGGCCCCGGCGCTGCTGGACGCCAGGTCATCGACCGCGGCCGCGACAGCTACCGGCCGTCCCCGCGGATGCGAGCGTTCCTCGCCGCCCGGAACCAGGTGTGCGGATTCCCCGGCTGCAACCGGCGGGCTCACGACTGCGAGTGCGACCACGTCGTCAACCACGGCCTGCCCAACGGCCGGACCATCGCGGTCAATCTCGGCCCCCTCGGCAGGACCTACGTCAAGGGCACCGACCCGTCACTGCCCTGACTTCGCTCTCGGTCCCGCACCTCGTGTCGCACTGCTGGCACGATCGTCGTCCATGACCCGGTCCCCTGACGCCGCCAACGGCGCAAAGGTCGCGACGGGCGGTGCCGGCTACGCCGTGGTCGTCGCCGGCGCCCTGCCTGATCTCGACCAGCGGCTGTCCGACGAGCTCGATCGGGTCAACGCAGCTGCGACCACCGGCGTCGCGCCGGCGCGCGAGCTGACCGTGCGGATCCTGGACGCCGACGGGGAGCTCGCGGCCGGCGTGAGCGGCTGGACCTGGGGAGTCGCCGCGGGCATCGGCATGACGTGGGTGCGCGAGGCGTCACGGGGCGACGGGCTCGGCAGCAAGCTGCTCGCGGAGTTCGAGGCCGAGGCGAGGTCGCGCGGGGCGACGCACGTGTTCGTCACCTCGTTCACCTTCCAGGCGCCGGGGTTCTACGAGCGCCACGGCTACCGCGAGATCTTCCGGTGGCAGGGCGTCCCCACCTATGACGGCGCCGACGTCCACCTGCGCAAGGACCTGTGACGACTCGTCGGGCATGCGACGAGACGTGGGCGAGCCCCTCAGTCGTCCGGCATCGCGCGGCGGTCGCCGACCGGGCCGTCGGCGAACGGGAACCGGAGCGACCCCGCCCGGACCCACCACTCCATGACGTCATACGTCAGCCGGCCGGCGACCACCGAGGGGTCGCCGTCGGAGATGCGAGCAGCCTCCGCCGGGTCGCAGGCGAAGATCGACATCCCGCGGTAGGCCGGGGCGCTCTGCTCGCCGAACGGCCCGTTCACGACCAGGGTGCCCTGCTGCCGCAGCTCGGCCCGGTAGGCGAGGTGGAGCGCCTGGAGCTCGTCGAGCGCCTCGTCCGACATCTCCGGCGCATCAGCCGGCCGCCGCAGGACCACGACCGTGTAGACGTCGAACTCGTCCGGGATGTTGGGGTCGCGTGGCACCGTGCACTCCTCACCAGCAGATAGACATCCCGGGCTCAGCAGGCACCGTAGCGCGGCACCCGTGCACCGCTACGCCGTGTCGACGAGGCGTACGGCGTCGACGGCGGCAAGGGCACCCATCTCGTCCGCGACCATCGAGAGGCTGCTGATCCGGCCGTCGGTCAGGGTGAGGATGTCGATGACGCGGACCGTGATCTCCCGACCTGTCGGCGGGAGCGGGCCGGCGGCAGTGGCCAGCACGCCGGTCTGGTGGCCGGTCATCCGGAAGGCGACCGCCACCTTGTCGCCCGCCTCGCAGACGTCGAGGATCTCGCGCCGTAGGTCGCTGAACGTCGCCCGCAGCGCGGCGCCGCGGGTCACCAGGTCGGTGAGCGACACGGGCTTGCCGTTCACCACGACCGGGTCGGTGTAGAACGCGCCGAAGGCAGCAGCCGCCTCCGCGTCGGAGCCGGGGTCCTGAAACCACAGGCTCAGCAGCCCGTCGATGTCGAACGCCATGTGGGTCCCCTTGCTCGCACCGCGGACGCTTTGAAGCGCCCCGACGACACCTTGCGTGACGGCAGGGCGCCCCGCAAGACCCCGACGATCATCCTCCCTAGACTCCGCAGGTGAGCGCTCCCGAGTCGTCCTCGTCCTCCGCCCCATCCCCGCCATCCCCGCCATCCCCGCCATCCCCGCCATACCCGCCAGCCCCGTCGTCCGCCGGACTGCTGGAGCTGGCCGGGGCCCTCGGTCCCGATCTGGTCGCGCTCCGCCGCGAGCTGCACCGAATCCCCGAGATCGGCAACCACCTGCCGCTGACCCAGCAGACGGTGCTGCGCGCACTGGGCGGACTGGACGTCGAGGTGACGACCGGTCGGGCATTGAGCTCGGTGGTAGGCGTGCTCCGGGGGCGGGGACCCGCAACCAGTGACCCGGACCGGGCAAGACCGGTGGTGCTGCTGCGCGGCGACATGGATGCCCTGCCGGTCAGCGAGGAGGTGGACGTCGACTACGTCTCGGCGCACCCCGGAGCCATGCACGCATGCGGCCATGACCTGCACGTGGCCGCGCTGGTCGGCGCCGCGCGCATCCTGCTCGAGCGCCGCGACGAGCTCGACGGCGACGTCGTGCTGATGTTCCAGCCCGGGGAGGAGGGCCCCGGCGGTGCCGAGCCGATGATCGAGGAGGGCCTGCTCGAGGCGGCCGGTCGCCAGGTCGTCGCGGCCTACGCCCTTCACGTGGCGTCGTCGGAGTACCCGCGCGGCCAATGGTTCTCGCGACCCGGTGCGGTCTACGCCGCCGCCGACGAGGTGCGGGTGCGCGTCGTCGGGACCGGCGGCCACGGCTCCGCGCCGCACCGCGCACGGGACCCCATCCCCACGGCGTGCGAGATGGTCGTGGCGCTGCAGACGATGACGACCCGCGGCTTCGACGTGTTCGACCCGGTGGTGGTCACCGTCGGCCGGATCGCGGGCGGCACCAAGGACAACATCATCCCGGACACGGCGGAGTTCGACGCCACCGTGCGCAGCCTCTCCGCCAAGGCCCGCAGCAAGGTGCAGCACGGCATCGAGCGCCTCGCCCGCGGCATCGCCGACGCGCACGGGCTCGAGGTCGAGGTCGACTACCGGCCCGGCTACCCGGTGACGGTGAACGACGAGACGGAGTACGACCGGTCTGTCACGGCGGTGCACGACCTCTTCGGCGCCGACCGCTACACGCTGATGACCGAGCCGGAGCTGGGCTCGGAGGACATGTCGTTCGTCCTCGACCGGGTGCCGGGCGCCTACCTGAACATCAGCGCGTGCGCCCACGCCGACCACGACGCCGCACCGGACAACCACTCGCCGAGGGCCGCCTTCGACGACTCGGTGCTGCCCGACGCGGCGGCCTGGTTGGCCGAGATGGCGCTCCGCCGCTGCCGCGCGGGCTGACTCACCACGACCCGAGCCACCACGACCCGTCCCCCAGCTACACCGGCAGCGACCCGGTGCGGTAGCCGGTGCCGATCGCGGTGACGAACTGGTGCACCGCGTCCTCGTTGGCCGCCAGCGGGCCCGGCGCGAAGTGCGGCGACGCCAGACCGCGCTGCACCGACTCGCATGCGGCCCAGTCCTGGCGGTTGGTGCGGTCCCAGAACTCGACGGCGTACGACGGGTCCACGTCGGCGCCGGGGAAGTACCAGGCGCACTCCACCTGCGTCTCGCCCGGCGACAGCGGCGTCATCCGGTGCGTCATCACGTAGTCCGGGTGCAGCGACACCAACAGGTTGGGCAGCAGGCCCAGGTAGAGCACCTGCCGCTGGTCCGCGCCGTCGATGGGCCGGCCTCGCGACGTACCGTCGAAGGACATCGTGACCGCCTCGTCGCGCAGGTCCATCGAGCCGCCGACCCAGGCACCGGGCAGGTCGAAGTTCTCGCCGCTCGACGGCGGGCTGACCCGGCACAGCTCGGGGTGGATCAGCGGGCAGTGGTAGCACTCGTGGTAGTTCTCCGTCACGACCTTCCAGTTCGCCTTGACGACGTAGTCGTGCCGCGCGCGCAGGGTGAGCGTCTCGGCGGCGTACGGCGTCACGAGCCCGGTCAGGCCCCCGACGTGGTCCTCGAACGACGTCGACGACTCACCTGACGCGTTGACGAACACCCAGCCGTGCCACACCTGCGAGGGCAACGGCACCAGGCCGTGCGCGGACGGGTCGAACGACCGGACCTCGCCGAAGCCCGGTGCGGCCAGCAGGCAGCCGGAGAGGTCGTAGCTCCACGCGTGGTACGGGCAGACCAGCGCACGCTTCGACGACGACTCGCCGTCGCCCAGCAGCTCGTGACCGCGGTGCCGGCAGGTGTTGGCGAACGCCCGCACCTCCGTCGAACCCAACGACTCCGGCTCACGGGCCAGCAGCACCGGCACGTCGCCGACCGCGCACGCGTGCTGCGTCGTTCTCTCGGGCAGCAGGGCGTCCACCCGGCCGACGCACACCCACGACCCGGCGAAGAAGTGCCGCCGCTCCCATGCCAGCACCGCGTCCGACGTGTAGGCCTCGGCCGGGAGCATGATGCTCTCGCCGAACGGCCGCAGCGCGGCCGCGAGGCCGGACTCGGTCACAGGTGCCGCGGTCATGGTGTCCCTCCACCTAGGGTTCGGGCATGGGTCGGCGCAAGGTCGAGGTACGTCGCGAGGAGATCCTCCGCGCGACGGTCGACGAGGTCACCGAGAGCGGGTTCGCGAGCAGCCGGGTCGCCGACGTGGCCGGCCGCCTCGGGATCAGCACCGGCCTGGTCTTCTACCACTTCGAGTCCAAGGACGCGCTGCTCTCGCAGGCCTTCGCCTACGCCGCCGAGCGCGACCTCGCGCGGCTGGACGCGGCAGCCGGGCGCACGGGCAGCGCGACCCGCCGCCTGGCGAGGATCCTCACGCTCTACGGACCCGAGGGCAGCGCCGGCGGCTGGTCGCTGTGGATCGACGCGTGGGCCAGCTCCCTGCGCAGCGACGAGATGGCCGAGGTGTCCCAGCAGCTCGACGTGCGGTGGAAGGACACCGTGGCCGCGGTCATCGCCGAGGGCGTCGAGCGCGGTGAGATGACCTGTCCCGACCCGAGCGCGGCAGCCTGGCGGATCACCGCCCTGCTCGACGGCCTCGCGGTGCAGGCGACGGTGCACGACGGCGTGCTGAGCCGCCGGCAGATCGGCAGCTGGGTGCGCACCGCGGCCGCGCGCGAGCTGGGCCTCGAGCCCGCCGCCCTGGTGCGTCGCTGAGACGGTCGCCGGAGCGGTCGGGGTCGTCGTGGTGACCGGCACGGTCACACCAGGCAGCTCGTCCGGGTGCTCGGGCACGGCAACTCCGGGGATGACGTCGCGGTCCGGCGTCAGCGTGTACCCGTAAGAGGACCGGTCGTCCATCCAGATCCATGTCGGCAGCGCCAGAACCGTCACAGGGCTCTTTTCCCTCCTCCTGATCCGCGAGTCAGTACACCTGTCAGAACAGTGTGCGCTCCCCAACCGTAGAGAGGAAAGCCGGCTGCGGCGTACCGCACTCGAGGCGAGCCGCCAGCGGCGCAGTTGCCTGCATGCTCGACCAGGTGGGCCTGGCCTAGCCGCCGGACACCGCCAGCTCGGCCGACGCGTCGACGCGGCCCCAGCGACGGTCGTCGAGCCAGCCCTCCGGCAGCACGACCCGGCGGGGTGAGCCCAGCCGCCCCCGCGGCGCGCCCACCGAGCCCTCGGGGAACGGCTCGTCCGGGTCCAGCGTCGTGAGCAGGTCGTCGAGCTCGCCCAGGCTGGACACCAGCCCCAGCGCGTGGCGGGTGTCGCCGCCGACGGCGAATCCCTTGAGGTACCAGGACACGTGCTTGCGGAACTCGCGGGCACCCTTGTCCTCGCCGGCCCAGGCCGCCATCAGCCCGGCGTGGCGGCGCATGACGGCCGCGACCTGACCGAGCGTCGGGTGCGGATCGTCGGGCAGGCCGGCGAACGCCCGGTCCAAGGACCGGAAGAGCCACGGCCGGCCGAGGCAGCCCCGGCCCACGACGACGCCGTCGCAGCCGGTCTCGGCCATCATCCGCAGCGCGTCGGCCGCCTCCCACACGTCGCCGTTGCCCAGCACCGGCACCGTGGTGACGTGCTCCTTCAGCCGGGCGACCGCGGACCAGTCGGCGGTGCCGGAGTAGGCCTGAGCCGCAGTCCGGCCGTGCAGCGCGACCGCGGCCACCCCCTCCTCCTCGGCGATCCGGCCGGCGTCGAGGTAGGTGAGCCGGTCGTCGTCGATGCCCTTGCGCATCTTCACGGTGACCGGCACGGGACCGGCGGCCCGGACGGCCCCCCGCAGCACGGCCCGCAACAGGTCGAGCTTCCACGGCAGCGCCGCCCCGCCGCCGCGACGGGTCACCTTGGGCACCGGGCAGCCGAAGTTGAGGTCGATGTGGTCGGCCCGGTCCTCGGCCACCAGCATCGTCACCGCCTCGCGGACCACCGTGGGGTCCACGCCGTAGAGCTGGAGGCTGCGCGGCGTCTCGTCGGGCGCGAACTCGATCAGCCGCATCGTCTCCGGGTCGCGCTCGACGAGCGCCCGGGTGGTGATCATCTCGCTGACGTAGAGCCCGCCACCGAACTCCCGGCACAGCCGGCGGAACGGCGAGTTGGTGATGCCGGCCATCGGCGCGAGCACGACCGGCGGCACGACCACGTGCGGGCCGATGTGCAGCGGCTGGGTGGGGGTCACCGGTGTCACCGGCCCATTGTCGGGCACAACCCACCTATGGCGACGACCAGCCGACTCGTGGCGGCACCACCCGAGGCAGTGTGGGCCGAGCTGGCCGACGGCTGGACCTACTCGTCCTGGGTGCCGGGCACGGTCAAGATCCGCGCGGTCGACCCGGGGTGGCCCGCGGTCGGCGCCAAGATCCACCATGCGGTCGGCCTGTGGCCGCTGACCCTCCAGGACGAGACCGAGTCCACCCGCTGCGAGCCGCACCGGCGGCTGACCCTGCAGGCTCGCGGCTGGCCCGCCGGTGAGGCGGTCATCGACATCACGCTGGAGGAGACGCCGAGCGGCACCGAGGTCACCGTGCACGAGACGCCGACCCACGGCCCCGGCGCCTGGGTCAACAACCCGCTCGCGGAGGCGGTCCTCGTCCACCGGATCCGCGAGATGCTGGACCGGCTGGGCCGGATCGCCGAGGGCCACGCCGGAGGGCAGCCGCAGGCCTGACCCGCCGCAAAACGGCGGTGTCACCGCAGGAGCAGGTCCTCCAACGTGCCCATCGCCCGGTCGTAGACGACGCGGCCGACCCTGGCCCGGGCCAGCGCGGCCCGGGCGGCGTTGGCGCCGCACCCGCCGTGCACGCCGCCGCCCGGGTGCGCCGACGACCCGGCCAGGAAGAGACCAGGCACCGCGGTGTCGGCACGGCCGAGCCCCGGGGTCGGCCGGAGCACGAGCTGCTGGTGGATCGCGGCGGTCCCCCCGTTGACCGCACCGCCCACCAGGCCCGGCTCGGCGGACTCCAGGTCGCCCGGCCCCTGGACCAGGCGGCCGGCGACCAGGTCGCGGAAGCCCGGCGCGTGCCGCTCCACCTCGGCCTCCATCCGCTCCGCGGCCGCGGCCACCTCGCCGGCCGACCAGTCGCGCCGCGGCAGGTGGGTGTAGGCCCAGGCCGACTCCGTGCCGGCCGGCGACCGGGACGGGTCGGCCGTGGTCATCTGCCCGAAGAGGGTGAACGGCCGGCCGGGGGTGCGCCGGGTCGCCAGGTCGGCGGCGTAGCGGGTGAGCCCGTCCAGGTCGGCACCCAGGTGCACGGTGCCCGCGCCACCGGCGCCCGGCGCGGTCCACGGCACCGGTGCGCGGAGGGCCCAGTCGACCTTCACCGTCGCGGCGTCCCACTGGAAGCGCTCCAGGTCGGCGCGCAGCCGGGCGGGCAGCGGTACGTCCGCGAGAAGCCGGTCGTACAGGATCGGGGCCGGTACGTCGGCGAGGACGGCCCGGGAGGCCAGCACGCGCTCGCCGGCCGCCGTCACGACTCCGGTCGCGCGTCCGTCATGGACCTGCACGCGCTCGACGGGGGCACCGCAGCGGACCTCGCCGCCGCGGGCAACAAGGCGCGACACCAGGGCGTCGACGATACGGCCGGAGCCGCCGGCCGGCACCGGGAAGCCGAACCGCTGGCCGACCATCGCGAGCAGTGTGCCGTAGAGCGCCCCGCCCGCGGACTCCGGCGCCAGGTCGGTGTGCAGCGCGTTGCCGGCGACCAGCAGGTGGGCGCCCTCGCCGCGGAACTCCTCCTCGACGAACCGGCGGACCGGCAGCACGCCGAAGCGAGCGAGCCGGAGCCCTCGGCCCACACCCACCCGGCGCGCCAGCCGCAGCCCGGCGCGCACCGGCGGGAAGGGAGTGAACAGGGCCGCCAGCACGGGGTCCTCGATCTCGGCCCAGCGCTCGTGCTGGCGCCGCCAGGCGGCACCGTCACCCTCGGCGAACTCGTCGAGAGAGGCGGCGGTCCGGTCGAGGTCGCGCGAGAGCACCGCGGCCCGGCCGTCGTCGAAGACGTGCGCCAGGACGTCCGGCGCGTGCGTCCAGCTCAGCCCGTGCGGCTCCAGGTCCAGCGCGCGTAGCACCGGGGAGGCCGCCCCGAGGGGGTAGAACGCGCTGTAGAGGTCCGCGGTGAACCCGGGCGCCGGCGTGTCCGGCGCGCTGCGCACGGCCCCGCCCGGGTGTGCCGTCGCCTCGAGGACCAGCACGTCCCAGCCGGCGTCGACCAGCAGGTTGGCGGCGACCAGGCCGTTGTGGCCGGCGCCGACGACCACCGCGTCTCGGTTCTCCGGCACGCACGTGGCCTGCCCGCTGGGCGTCCGCCCAACCGCCCGGCGCCGGCTCCGCTGGTCAGCAGCCGAGCAGGCGCTGGGCCAGCCAGCCGGGCACCGCGTCGAGACCGATGCGCTCCTGCTTCATCGAGTCCCGCTCGCGCACCGTGACCGCCTGGTCGTCGAGGGTCTCGAAGTCCACGGTCACGCAGAACGGCGTCCCGACCTCGTCCTGCCGGCGGTAGCGGCGGCCGATCGCGCCCGCGTCGTCGAACTCGACGTTCCACGACTGACGCAGCGTCGCGGCCAGGTCCTTGGCCTTAGGCGTCAGGTCGGCGTTGCGCGAGAGCGGCAGCACGGCCACCTTGACCGGCGCCAGCCGCGGGTCCAGCCGCAGCACGGTGCGCTTCTCCATCACCCCCTTGGCGTTGGGGGCCTCGTCCTCGGTGTAGGCGTCGAGCAGGAAGGCGAGCGTCGCACGGGTCAGCCCCGCTGCGGGCTCGACGACGTACGGCGTCCAGCGCTCGCCCTTCTCCTGGTCGAAGTAGTTGAGCTCTGCCCCGGAGTGCTTGGCGTGCGCCGTCAGGTCGAAGTCGGTGCGGTTTGCGATGCCCTCGAGCTCGTCGAACTCCTTGCCGCCGAAGTTGAAGCGGTACTCGATGTCGACCGTGCGCTTCGAGTAGTGGGAGAGCTTCTCCTTGGGGTGCTCGTAGAAGCGGAGGTTGTCCTCGCGCAGGCCCAGGTCGGTGTACCAGCGCCAACGCTCCTGCAGCCAGTACTCGTGCCACTTCTCGTCGGTCCCCGGCTCGACGAAGAACTCCATCTCCATCTGCTCGAACTCGCGGGTGCGGAAGATGAAGTTGCCCGGCGTGATCTCGTTGCGGAACGACTTGCCGGTCTGCGCGATGCCGAAGGGCGGCTTCTTGCGCGCCGACGTCATGACGTTGAGGAAGTTGACGAAGATGCCCTGCGCGGTCTCGGGCCGCAGGTAGTGCAGCCCCTCGTCGCTCTCCACCGGGCCGAGGTAGGTCTTGAGCAGGCCGGAGAACTGGCGCGGCTCGGTGAACGCGCCCTTCACCCCGCAGTTGGGGCAGTTGACGTCAGCCAGCCCGTTCGGCGGCGGCGCGCCCTTCTTCGCCTCGTAGGCCTCCTCGAGGTGGTCGGCCCGGAACCGCTTGTGGCACGACTGGCACTCCGAGAGCGGGTCGGTGAACGTGTCGACGTGGCCCGAGGCCACCCACACATCACGCGCCAGGATCACCGCGGAGTCCAGGCCCACGACGTCGTCGCGGCCCTGCACCATCGTGCGCCACCACTGACTGCGGACGTTCTCCTTGAGCTCGACGCCCAGCGGGCCGTAGTCCCAGGCGGAGCGGGTGCCCCCGTAGATCTCGCTGCTGGGGTAGACGAACCCCCGACGCTTGCTGAGGCTGATGACCGCGTCGTTGCGGCTGCTGCCCGAGCTGCTCTTGGCCACGATGGCCTCCATCCGGCTGGTTGTCGGCGGGGTGATGGTCGGTGCGGTGAGTGAGCGACCCTACCCGCTGTCAGCGCGCGGCCACGACCTCGAACGCGCTGGGCTCGTTGTCGACGTACGCCATCAGGTCGGCGAAGGCGACCTTCACGTCGTAGCCGGACAGCGCCCGTCGGTAGGCGCCCGCCCCCGACCACTCGGTGACGAGCAGGAGCAGCGCCGGCTGGTCGACCGACCGCCCGACCCGCCCGCTCACGAAGCCCGGCCGGGCCGCGAGCAGGTCCAGGACGCCGAGCAGGAGCGTCTCGGTGCCCCGGGCATCAGCGGGACCGCCGTCGGGGACGTGGACCGGAAGACGAAGGCGCGTCACGGCGAGCATGCACGCAGCGTACCCGGACTGAAACTGACAACGGTTGTCATATGCCCTAGGCTCGCGGTCATGGCCGTCCTCGTCGCCCTCGTCACGGTGGTCTCCACCGCGCTCGGCGGGCTGGTCGCACTGAAGGCGCGGGACCGCCTGCACCTGGTGCTCGGCTTCGCCGCCGGGGTGATGCTCGGCCTGGTGTCCTTCGACCTTCTCCCCGAGCTGTTCGAGCTCAGCGACGCGACGGTCTGGGGAGTTCCCGCCACGATGGTGGCATTCGCCGGGGGCTTCCTGGTGCTGCACTTCGTCGAGCGCTCGGTGGCGATGCACGGGGCGCACGAGGGCGAGTACGACACCCACCACCACCACGACCCGAGCATCGGGCTGGCCTCGGCCGGTGCGCTGGCCGTGCACTCGTTCCTCGACGGCGTCGGCATCGGCCTCGCGTTCCAGGTCGACGAGACGGTCGGCTTCGCGGTCGCGATCGCCGTCATCGCCCACGACTTCGCCGACGGCCTCAACACGGTGACCGTCATGCGCGCCCACGGCAACGACCGCCGGCGCACCCTGACCATGCTCGGGATCGACGCCCTCGCCCCGGTGCTCGGCGCGGTCTCGACGTTGTTCTTCAGCGTCAGCGACCACGTGCTGGCGCTCTACCTGGGTGCGTTCGCCGGCTTCCTGCTCTACCTCGCGACGGCCGACATCCTGCCCGAGGCGCACGCCCGCCACCCGTCGCGGCTGACCCTGCTGAGCACGCTGGGCGGCCTGGGGCTGATGTGGTTCGTGGTGGCAGCGTCGTGAGCGACACCCGCCAGCGGATCGCGGTCCGCGAGGAGCTCGCCCGCGACGACGCGTTCCGCAGCGCGCAGGACGTGCACGCGCGGTTGCGCGCCGCCGGCACCCGGATCGGGCTGACCACGGTCTACCGCGCGCTGCAGGCGATGGCCGGAAGCGGCGAGGTGGACGTGATGCGGCAGCCGGACGGCGAGTCGGTCTACCGTCGCTGCAGCAGCGACCGGCACCACCACCACCTGGTCTGCCGGTCCTGCGGGAGCACCGTGGAGGTGGACGGGCCGGCGGTCGAGCGGTGGGCGGAGAAGGTCGCCGCCGAGCACGGCTTCTCCTCCGTCGAGCACACGGTCGAGGTCTTCGGCACCTGCACCCGCTGCTCCTGACCTGCGCTACCGTCGAGCGGGTACGTCGCACCCGAGCTCAACGGGGGTTCCCGGCAGTGGCTGTCCGTCCGACGACCACCCGCACCCAGGTCCTGTCCGCCGTTCTCGCGGTCGCCGCCTCGGTCGCGCTCGTCCCCGCCCTGACCGCAGGCCCGGCACGCGCCGCGACCGCCGACTGCGTCGCCCCGCCGATCGCCCACCGCGGCGCCTCGTACGCGGCTCCCGAGAACACCATCCCGGCCTACCGGGCCGCGCTGCGGGCCGGCACCACCCAGCTCGACGTCGACGTGCGTTTCACCCGGTCCGGGATCCCGGTCGTGCTGCACGACTCGACGGTCGACCGGACCACCGACGGGACCGGCCGGGTGTCCCGCACGACGCTGGCCGAGCTGCGCTCGCTGGACGCCGGCTCATGGTTCTCACCGGAGTTCGCCGGCGTCAAGGTGCCGACGCTGCGGCAGGCCCTCGACTTCGGGCGCACCCGCGGCGCGACCTTCCAGCTCGAGCTCAAGGGCCGGCCGACGGCCCAGCAGCTCGACGACTTCCTCAACCGCATCCGCTGGCTCGGCATGCTGGCCCGGGTCCGGGTGATCAGCTTCGACGAGGAGACGATCGCGCAGGTGCGCGCGAAGGAGCCCGCCGTCGCCACCGGCATCATCGACTTCTCCGGCGAGCCCCGCCCCGCCGACGCCGTCCTGCCGTACGGG
Organism: Actinomycetes bacterium; assembly: GCA_035489715.1. Lineage (NCBI taxonomy): Bacteria > Bacillati > Actinomycetota > Actinomycetes > Actinomycetes bacterium. The sequence continues at coordinate 10,488 of DATHAP010000021.1, read as the reverse complement.
TCGACGTACGTCATCGGGGTGGGCTCGGTCACCCAGGCCCGCGCCGCGCAGTGGCGCGCGGCGGGCATCGAGGTGCGGCCCTGGACCGTCAACACGGTCAAGGGGTGGTCCCGGATGGCCTACGACGACGCCGGTCCGGTGATCACCGACCGGCCGGTCCGCTACCTGTCCTGGGCCCGCGCGTTCTGCTCCTGACCCGGCTCATTGGGCAGCGCACCTCCATAACGACGGTCGCGGGCGGCGTACGCCTCGACCGCGCGCCACAGGTCGCGTCGGTCGAAGTCCGGCCAGAGGGTGTCCAGGAAGACCAGCTCGGCGTAGGCGGACTGCCACAGCAGGAAGTTCGACGTGCGCTGCTCCCCTGACGAGCGCACGAACAGGTCCACGTCAGGGACCTGCGGCTCGTCCAGATAGCGCCCGATCGTCTTCTCGTCGACCTTGTCCGGGTCTAGGCGGCCGGCCTTCACCTCCCGCGCGATGGCGGCGGCGGCGTCGGCGATCTCGGCCCGCCCGCCGTAGTTCACGCAGAACTGCAGGGTGAGGGTGCGGTTCCGGTGCGTACGTCGCTCGGCTTCCTCGAGCTCGTCGATGACGCTGCGCCACAGCCGCTTGCGGCGGCCCGCCCAGCGGACCCGGACCCCCATCGCGTCCAGCTCGTCACGCCGCCGGCGGATGACCTCCCGGTTGAAGCCCATGAGGAAGCGGACCTCGTCGGGCGACCGGCGCCAGTTCTCGGTCGAGAACGCGTAGGCGGACAGGTTCTCGATGCCGAGCTCGATGGCGCCGTGGATGACATCCAGCAGCGCCGCCTCCCCCGCCTCGTGGCCCTTGTTGCGCGGCAGCCCGCGCTCCTTGGCCCACCGGCCGTTGCCGTCCATGACGACCGCGACGTGCCGGGGCACCAGGTCGGGTGGCACGGCCGGCGGCCGGGCGCCGGACGGGTGCGGTGTCGGGGGACGGACCGCGTTCGGTCGACTGCGGGGCACGCCAGCACGGTAGTAGGCGAGCCGGGACCGGCGGGTCTGCCGGTCGGGCGCCCGCACTGCCTGTGGAGCACCAGCACCAGGCCGAGCCGACTCCGACGGTAGGACCCGGGTGAGCCCTGCCCGCGCGACACGCGACCGGTCAGCTGTCGCGGGGACGGAACGCCTCGCACTGGCGGCGCATGATCTCCCGCATCGAGGTGCCCCTAGGGACCCCGTAGACGGTTCCCGGGAAGTCCAGCGGCTCCTGCACCGCCCAGAGCTCCTCGTGGCGGTCCGGCGAGAAGAGCTGGGCCGGGTCGCCGGCCGCCACCCAGCCGATCGGCACGACCGTGCCGGCCGGCAGCACGGACCGGACGTGCAGGACGCTGTTGATCCGCAGCTCCGACCCGGCTCCCGCGCGCGAGCCGGGGAACATCGAGACCCCGGTCGCGACGAAGACCTCGTCCTCCACGGTGGTGCCGTTCAGGTGCGTGTGCGGGCCGACCAGCACGGCATCCCCGACCGTCACCGGGTGGTCGGCGCGTCCGCGCAGCAGCGCGTGCTCCATCACCACGACGTCCGAGCCGACGACCACAGGCCCCAGGTCGCCGTTGAGCACGGCGCCGTGCAGGACCCGGCTGTTGCGACCGATGGTGACGTCGCCAGTCACCATGGCGGACGAGGCGACGGACGCTGTCTCGTGGATCCGACTCATCGAGCCAGGCTAGGACGGCCCGGCACAATGCCCGGATGACGACCGGCGACGACCATCCCCAGCCCGACCTCGACCGCGACGCGGCCGGGCGGATGTGGGCGGAGTACGTCACCAGGCACCCCGAGCACCGTGCCGAGACGCCGGTGTCGGAGCGGTTCGGCGACTCGGCCGAGCTCGCCGACGAGCTGCTCGACCTGGTGATGCACGGGCCCAAGCGGGCCACCGCAGGCGCGGTCGCCGACTACCTGCACGCCGGGGAGTCCCTCCCCCGCATCGGCGAGCACTGGGTCGTGCACGACGGGTCGGGGGCCCCTCGGGTGGTGCTGCGCAGCACGGAGCTGCGGATAGGTCCGCTGGCCAGCGTCGACGAGGCGTTCGCCTGGGACGAGGGAGAGGGTGACCGCACCCGCGAGTCCTGGCTCGACGGCCACAGCCGCTTCCTCCGGCGCAGCCTGGGCCGGATCGGCGTGGAGTTCCACGACCAGATCGAGGTCGTCTTCGAACGGTTTCGCGTGGTGTGGCCCCCGGAGCTTGCCGACGACTGAGCCCGCGTGGACGAACGATGCAGGGGTCCGGGCGTTGAAGGGCCCGTGACTCCGCAGCTCGGCTGCACGACCGACACTGACCACGGCCTCGAGCTGGGATCGACCACGGTGCCCTGTCCGCCGAGCCTGACCGTCGTCGGAGCCGCGACGTACGCTCTGGACGTGCGCCTGCTGGTGCGAACCGAGGCAGGACTGGTCGGGGTCGTCTTCGTCGCCGTCCTGGTCACCTACGTCGGGCTGGCCGTGTTCGTGTCCGGCGAGCACCGGGTCGTGGGCCTGCTGGTCCTCGTCGGCGGGCTGTGGTCGCTGGTGGCCGCCCCGGTCGTGCACGACCGACTGCACCGCGAGCACGGCGAGGAGAGCCACGTCGTCTGGGGCCGCGGCGACCGCCGCAAGCCCCCGTGGTGGCCGCCGGGCCGGGTCTAGGTCCGCTCGACCATCGGCAGCGAGCGCAGGCCGCGCTCGAGGTGCCACTGCAGGTAGGCCGCCACCAGGCCGCTCGCCTCGCGGCGGTGCCGCTGGTCGCTGGCGTCGGCGTGCAGCCAGTCGCCGGTGAGCAGCGCCCCGAGGAGGGCGAAGGTCTCGGGCGCGGGCGACACCGAGCCGCCCGGCCGGCAGCCGCTGCACACCGCTCCCCCGGCGGGCACGTTGAAGAACGGGTGCGGCCCGCGTCGGGTGCAGCGGGCGCAGTCCTCGAACGACGCGGCATAGCCGGCGACAGCGAGCGACCGCAGCAGGAACGCGTCGAGCACCAGCCCGGGCGAGTGGGTCTCGTCGGTCAGGGCTCGCAGGCCTCCCACCATCAGCAGGAAGAGCTGGGTCGAGGGCTCCTTCTCCTCGGCGGTGAGCCGCTCGGCGGTCTCGAGCATCGCGGTGCCCGCGGTGTAGCGCGCGTAGTCGCCGGCCAGCCGGTCGCCGTACGGCGCCAGGGTCTCGGCCTGCTGGACCACGTCCAGCGACCGCCCGGCGTAGATCTGCAGGTCGACGTGCGTGAACGGCTCGAGCCGCGAGCCGAACTTCGACCGGGTCCGGCGCACCCCTTTGCCAACGGCCCGCACCCGGCCGTGCGACCGGGTCAGCAGGGTGATGATCCGGTCGGCCTCGCCGAGCTTCTGGGTGCGCAGCACGACACCCTCGTCCCGGTAGAGGTTCACCGGGTCATTGTCGTCGACCCGACCGACAACCGCCGGTAGCGAACCTCCGGCACCGCCCGCCCCTCGATCGTGATCTCCTGCGACAGGCCGTCGACCTCGAAGCCGTGCCGCTCGTAGAAGGCCCGCGCCCGGGCGTTGTCGCGGAAGACCCACAGGCTCACCCCGGGGACGTCGTCGGCGACCGTCGCCAGGGCAGCGGCCAGCAGGCCGGAGCCGGCCCCCCTGCCCCAGCAGCGCGGGTCGAGGTAGATCGCGTAGACCTCGTCCCAGCGCGGTCCGGGCGGGTCGGGGTCGCGCACCGGGCCGATCCGGGCGAACCCGGTCACCTCGTCCCCGTCGTCCCAGACCAGGGTGCGGGCCTCGTCCCGCGGCGCGGTGAAGACCGTGCGCCACCGGTCGACCCACACCGCGTCGGACAGCCCGTCGAGGAAGTCGTCTCCCACGATCCCCCGGTAGGCGCGCTGCCACGAGCGTGCGTGCACCCGCGCGATCGCCTCCGTGTCGTCGATAGTCACCGCGCGCGCCGTCACGGGCCCCATTCTGTTCCTCATGACGGAGCACGCGGTGGTGGCCGCGACGATGGCGGACGGGTCGCCCGTGGACGTCGTCGTCGCCGGCGAGACGGTCACCGCCGTCGGGCCCGGCGCGGCCGACCGCCACGGCGTCCCGCCCGCCCGGCGGGTCGACGCGGCGGGCGGCCTGCTGCTGCCGGCGTTCGTCGACACCCACGTGCACCTCGACAAGGTGCTGATCCGCGACCAGCTGGCCGAGCACGACGGCACGCTGCGCGGCGCGATCGACTCGATCCACGCCGCCAAGAGCGGCTACCTCGTCGACGACGTCCGGCGTCGGGCCCGCGCCGTCATCGAGTCGTCCGTCCTCACCGGCACCACCCGGCTGAGGTCGCACGTCGACGTCGACACGGTCGGCGGCCTGGTCCCGCTCCAGGGCGTGCTCGCGGCGGCGCAGGACTGCGCGGACGTGGCCGAGGTGCAGGTGGTCGCCTTCCCGCAGGAGGGCCTGCTCAGGGACCCCGGCGCGTTCGACCTGATGCAGCGCGCCATGGCGGAGGGCGCCACCGTCGTCGGGGGCATGCCGCACTGGGAGCTCGGCGAGGCCGACCAGCGCGAGCACGTCCGGCTCTGCTTCGAGCTGGCCCAGCGGCACGACGCGGACGTCGACATGCACGTCGACGAGACCGACGACGGGTCGGTGCGCACCCTCGCCATGGTGGTCGACGAGACCGAGCGCCGCGGGTGGCGGGGCCGGGTGACGGTCGGCCACGTGTGTGCGCTCAGCGCCGCGGACGAGGAGTACGCGGCGCAGGTCGTCGCGGGTTGCGCCCGGGCCGGGATCACCGTCGTGTCGAACCCGGTGACGAACCTGGTGCTCCAGGGCCGTGGCGACACCGGCCTGGTGCGGCGCGGCACCACCCGGGTCCGCGAGCTGCTCGCCGCGGGCGTGCCGGTGGCCTTCGGGCAGGACTGCGTCGCCGACGGGTTCTACCCGTTCGGCCGGGGGGACCTGCTCGAGGTGGCACTCGTCTCCGCGCACGCGGCGCACCTGACCACGCAGGACGAGCTCGCGACCTGCCTCGCCGCGGTGACCAGCGTCCCGGCCGGGTCGTGGCGGCTCGGGACGACGTACGGCGTCGAAGCGGGCGCGCGGGCCGACCTGCAGGTCTACGCGGCCGGCAGCTGGCCGGAGGTGCTGCGCCTGCAGGACCCACCCACCCACGTCTGGTACCGCGGCCGTGAGGTGGCGCGCACGACGGTCACCCGTGCGCTGCGACCGGCAGGACCCGGACGGTGACGCCGCTGCTGGAGCGCATCGAGCGCTACTACGACGCCGTCCCGCGACGCTTCGCACGGGTCGAGGACTGCGGGCCGTTCACGCTCTTCCTCGGCGAGCCCGGTGGCTGGGTCTACTACGCGCGGCCGCGGCTCGATGGCACCGCAGGGGCGGGCGGGTTAGACGCGGTGGACGTGGCGGCCGCGACCGGCCGGCTGCGCCATCTGGGGCTGCCGGAGGTGCTCGAGTGGGTCGACGAGACGACGCCCGGCCTGCTCGCAGCCGTGCAGCACGAGGGCTCGCTCACCGTCACGGAGCTGCCGCTCATGGTGTTGGACGACGCCGGCGAGGACCACCCGTCCGCGCTCCCGTCCGGCGTGCGGGTCCGCCTGCTCGGGCCCGCGGACGAGGCGGCGGTCGCGGCCGGCCGGGCCGTCAGCGAGCTCGCCTTCGGCAGCGCCGGGACGACCCGAGGGGAGCAGGGCACCCGCGAGCGGGACGCGCGGCTGCGACCGGTGCAGCAGCGGGTGCTCGGCCTCCTCGCGGAAGGGGCCGTGCGGATGGCGGTCGCTGAGTCGGACGCGCAGGGAGTGCTCGCCGCCGGCCGCACGCTGCCCATCGACGGGGTCACCGAGGTCATGGGGGTGGCCACGCTGCCTGCTGCTCGTCGTGCAGGTCTGGGCACAGCCGTCACCCGCGCGCTCGTCGACGACGCCCGGGCGCTCGGCGTCGGCACGGTCTTCCTCACCGCGAGCTCGCCGGAGGTGGCCCGGGTCTACTCGCGGGTCGGCTTCCGGCGGGTCGCCACCGCGTACTCCGCCGAGGGACGGGACCGGCCATGACCGGCGACCGCGTGACCGAAGGCGCCGACGACGCCGTGCCCGATGATGCCGTGAGCGCCGACCCGGTGGCCCCGCCGGCCGGCACCCGGGTCGTGCTGCTCAGCCAGCGCACCGGTCTGGCGTACGACGCGACGGTGCAGCAGTGGCGGTCCTCGCCGGGCGGGCTGGACGTGACCGTGCTGCTGACGGTCGACCCCGAGGTGGCGGAGCGGCTGGCCGACCAGCGGCTCTGGGTGACGGTCGCGGGCCACGGCCGGCGGCTGACGGTGCTCAGCGGGCTCGCGCGCCTGGCCGGCCAGGGCGAGCTGTCGATGGCCGGCATCTCCCCCGTGGTCCGGGAGCGCCGGCGCAGCGCGCCGCGCGCCCCGACCGGCGCCCGGGTGCGGCTGCGCTCGACCGGCCGCGGCGAGCGGCTGCTCGACGCCGTCGACCTGAGCCGCGACGCCGTGCGGGTGGGGCTCGTGGACGCCGGCCAGGTGGCGCTCGGCGAGCGCGTCGCCGTCCGGCTCGACCTCGGCGACGGCGACCTGGTCAGCGCCGACGGCGTGGTCGTCCGGGTCGAGGCGGCCGACGGCTACGCCGTGGTGCGCTTCGACCGGCTGCCGCGGGAGCAGGCCGGCCGGATCGACCGCTACGTCCTGCTCCGCCACGCCCGCTCGGGCTGACGTCTGCCGCCTGACGTGCCTGGCCGACGGCCAGGGTCAGCCGACGGCCGCGGCCCGGTTGAGCGCCGACACCACCGCCTTGAGCGACGCGGTGACGATGTTGGCGTCGACGCCGACCCCCCACAGGATGCGCTCGCCGATGGCGCACTCGACGTACGCCGCGGCCCGTGCGTCGCCGCCGGAGGACAGCGCGTGCTCCGCGTAGTCGAGGACGCGCACGTCGTGGCCGACGCTGCGCAGCGCGTCCACGAAGGCGGCGATCGGTCCGTTGCCGCGACCGACCAGGCTGCGCGCCGCACCGTCGACGTAGACGTTGACGTCGAGCTGGTCGTCCTCCCCAGCGGCCGACGACGTGTGGTGCGAGTTGAGCGACACCGGCGTACGGGGCGCGAGGTACTCCGCCTCGAAGGCGTCCCACATCTGCTGCGGCGAGACCTCGCCGCCCGACGCGTCGGTGCGCGCCTGGATCACCTGGGAGAACTCGATCTGCAGCCGGCGCGGCAGGTCCAGCTGGTGCTCCGTCTTCATCACGTAGGCGACGCCGCCCTTGCCGGACTGCGAGTTGACCCGGATGACGGCCTCGTAGGTGCGGCCGACGTCCTTCGGGTCGATCGGCAGGTAGGGAACCTCCCAGCGGAAGTCCTCGACCGGCACGCCCGCGGTCGCCGCGTCGCGCTCCATCCAGTCCAGGCCCTTCTTGATGGCGTCCTGGTGCGAGCCGGAGAAGGCGGTGTAGACCAGGTCGCCGCCGTAGGGATGGCGCTCGTTGACCGGCAGCTGGTTGCAGTACTCGACCGTGCGCCGGATCTCGTCGATGTCGCTGAAGTCGATCTGCGGGTCGATGCCCTGGGCGAACAGGTTCATCCCGAGGGTGACCAGGCAGACGTTGCCGGTGCGCTCGCCGTTGCCGAACAGGCAGCCCTCGATGCGATCCGCGCCGGCCAGATAGCCGAGCTCGGCCGCCGCGACCGCCGTCCCGCGGTCGTTGTGCGGGTGCAGCGAGAGCACCACCGCGTCGCGGTGAGCCAGGTTGCGGTGCATCCACTCGATGGAGTCGGCGTAGACGTTGGGCGTGGCCATCTCGACCGTGGCCGGCAGGTTGACGATCGCCTTGCGATCCGGAGTCGGCTGCCACACGTCGTTGACCGCGTTGCACACCTCGACCGCGAAGTCCAGCTCGGTGCCGGTGTAGGACTCCGGCGAGTACTCGAAGAACACCTCGGTCTCCGGGACCGTCTCGGTCAGCTTCTGGCACAGCCGGGCGCCCTGCACCGCGATGTCGACGATGCCCTCGCGCGGCAGACCGAACACGACCCGGCGCTGCAGGGTCGACGTCGAGTTGTAGAGGTGCACGATCGCCTGGTCGGCTCCCCGGATCGACTCGAAGGTCCGCTCGATCAGCGCGTCCCGGGACTGGGTCAGCACCTGGATCACGACGTCGTCCGGGATCAGGTCCTCCTCGATCAGCATCCGGACGAAGTCGAAGTCGGTCTGGCTGGCCGACGGGAAGCCGACCTCGATCTCTTTGTAGCCCAGCCGGACGAGCAGCTCGAACATCCGCTTCTTGCGGGCCGGGCTCATCGGGTCGATCAGGGCCTGGTTGCCGTCACGCAGGTCGACCGCGCACCAGCGCGGGGCCTCGGTGATGACCCGGCCCGGCCAGCTGCGGTCGTCGAGCCCGACGGGGGTGAAGGCGGAGTAGCGGTGGATCGGCATCCCGGACGGCTGCTGCGGGCTGCGCGAGTCGTGGCCGGCAGTGTCGTCGCCCGCGGTGGGTGCGTTGCTCATAAGGGTCACTCTCGTCTCGCTGGGAGGCGACCGGAACAGGCGAGCACTCCGCGGCGAGGGTGACCGGCCTCTAGACGAGTGCCTCGCCGCGGCAGCCGAGAAGGAGCAGGCTCTGCCGCACGGGTCTGAGCGTACGCCGCCCGGCGCTGCCAGGTGGTCCTTGCGGCGGATCCGCGTCCGGATGGTGGGACGCGGCAAAGGGCTGGCACCGACGAACCGGGCACGGCAGGGTGGGTCGGGTGACCGATGGGCAGGCGGCCGGGGCGGCCGGGGCGGCCGGGACGGCCGGCGACGACGTACACGTGGCACGGGTCGACCCCGACGACGCCGAGGGGATCGCCGCCTGGCACGGGGTCTTCGCGGCGGCGATGCGCGCGGCGTCCGCCGACCACCCGGTGCTGACGCTGCCGGAGCTCGCCGCACTGGTCAGGCGCGGGTCGGCACCAATCGAGCACGAGCTGTGGCTGATGCGCGCCGGTGACCGGCCGGTCGGCGCCGCCCGGCTCGACGTCTTCCTGCGCGACAACACCGACCTCGTCGAGGTGCACCTCGGGGTGCACCCGGCCCAGCAGCACCGAGGCCACGGCAGACGTCTCGTCGAGGCGGTCACCCACCGAGCCGCCGAGCTCGGCAGGCACCAGGTCGTCGGTGCGGTGCAGGAGCCGCCGGACGGCTCCGAGAACCGTGCGATGCGCTTCGCTGCGGCGACCGGCGCCCGGCGTGCGCTCGGCGAGATGCGTCGGGTGCTCGACCTGCAGGGCCTGCCCGACGACCTCCTGGCCCGGCTCCGCGCCGAGGCGGAGGAGAAGGCCGCCGGCTACACGCTCGTGTCGTGGGCCGGCCGGGTGCCGGACGAGCACGTCGACGGGTACGCCGCCCTGCTCGGCCGGATCTCGACCGACGCCCCCACGGGTGGACTGGACATCAAGGCGTCGGCCTGGGACGCGGACCGGGTCCGCCAGCGCGAGGCGCTGCTGGCCAGCCAGGGTCGCCGCTCGGTCGCGGCGCTGGCCAGGGTGGGCGAGGACGGCCCGCTGGTCGCCTACAGCGACGTCGGGGTCAGCTCCCACGACCCGGAGAACACCTTCCAGTGGGACACTCTCGTCCTGCCCGAGCACCGCGGCCACCGGCTCGGCCTGCTGGTCAAGGTGGCCGTGCTCGAGCTGCTGCGCGGGGAGGCGCCCCAGGCGCGCCGGCTGCACACCTGGAACGCCGACGAGAACAGCTACATGATCGCCATCAACGAGAAGCTGGGCTTCCGGCCGGCGCAGCGCGAGTCGGCCTGGCGGCTCGACCTGCCCCGCTGACGGGCGCAGGCTCCTCAGCGGCGGACGATGGTGAAGCCGCCGACCGGCACGGGGACGGTGACCTTGCCGGCAGCGCCCGCCGTGCCGGTCGCCACCCGACGGCCCGCGCCGTCGTACTGCTCGACCACCAGCGTCCCGGCACCCGGCACCGCCACAACGATCTGCTGCACCACGGTCGCGGCGCTGCGCAGCAGCACCGTCCCGTGGTCACCGCCGTCGGAAAGCACCAGCCGGGACACCAGCGGCTCGAGCATCAGCGCGTCGACCCGCGCGACGTCACCGTCCGCCGTCGACGTCGTCGCGTGGACGGCGCCGTCACCGACCGACAGCGTCACCGGCAGCAAGGCGCCCCGCGCAGGCGAGTCGCCCTGGTCACCGATGTCTCCGGAGGCGACCGAGCCGAGCACGGCGTCGTCGACGCGGAAGGTCGTCACGGCCGAGCTGCCCGGCTGGAGGTCGAGGACCGGCAGGACGAGCCGGGGCCCGCCTCGTCCGACGGCCACCGTCGCCGAGCCGCCGTCCCCGAGGGCGGCGTACCCGGTGCCACCGAACAGCGACTCACCGGTCCACAGTGAGGGCGGCACCACCGGTCGCGCGTCGCCGGTGAGCACGGCGTCCTCGACCTGCAGGGTGCGGGTGCCGACCCGGTCCTCGATCTGCGCCGCCTGGCGCGCCGCCTCGGCGACCGCCGGGTGCGCGTCCAGGGCCAGCATGGA